>CAIKTE010000233.1 GCA_903830285.1 uncultured Chitinophagaceae bacterium
CACCTTGATGATGTCGATCATTTTATTGGCCAGTGTATCTGCTTTGTTTTTTTCTAAACGGGAGATCTCGATCTTGTGATTGGCTGCATCATTGGTAAAGCCACCTGCCATGATGATGACATCTTCCAGCGCGATACCCTGACGATATTGAAAGCTGCCCGGTGTTCTTACCGAACCGGCAATAGTGATGATGGGCACATCCTGTAAACTATCCTTCGCTAAAATGAAAACAGAATCTTCTCTCAGTAAACTGATATCGGGCTGAGTGCCGTTTAATATTTCCTTTGTATTGAAAGAGATCAATTCTCTGTTTGCATCCGTTTTCATTCTTTTGATATACCCTCTGTTCACAAATGCATCTTCTCTCAGGCCATCTGCTTTTTTGATCAATTGTGCCAATGACAAATGATCGCTGAGTTCATAATTGCCGGGGCGATAAACTGCACCCGTTAAAATAACCCTGTTCGTATATCGAGTAAGGATCTTTTCAAAGAAAACAGAATCGGCATTATGCGGGATATAGTAACTGAAATCTGATGCTGCAATATCTCTGATCTTTTTTTCCTTATCACCAATGGTTACTACTTTGGCAATGTCTTTTGTGGCACTGTCCCCAAAGCCGCCACCATATTGAATCAGCTCAGTTAATGTTTCCTTGGGTAATAATTCATAGATCGCAGAACGTTTTATTTCACCACTCAAATACACCCTTTTTTCATAGACGGGAAATCGGATCACATCCTGATCTTCCAATCTGATCTCTTTGCTTAAAAGGCCTTTTTGTAAGAAAGAATAAAAATCTACGGTCTCCACCACTTTATTGTTACGGATCAATTCTATTTTTCTAAGGGAACCGTTTTGTGCAGGTCCGCCTGAGAGATAGAGCACATTAAAAAAACTGGCAGCCGATGAGACCAGATAATTGCCCGGCCTTTCTGCTTCACCTATTACCGCAATGCGGATAGATTTTACATTACTTAAACTCAAAAACAAGGATGTTTTACCTGAACTTAATGCAGGATAGACATCCTTCATTTTATTCTTAATGCGTTGTGTTGCCTGTTCTATCGTTAAACCATTTACATTCACCATTCCTGCATAAGGGATCTGAATATTTCCTTCAGGCGAAACTTTTGCATTTAAAGTGGTTTCATTCAAACCCGTTAAAGAGATATCCAGTTCATCATCGGCACCCAATACATAATTCTTAGGAGTAGCGATCCTGATATTGGGTTCAAAACTGTTTCCGGGATTACTGAAAAATTCGAAACCATAATTTAAAGAGGATTTTCTCATAGAAGGAACTTCAATCACCCAACTGCTATCGCGAAGAAAATCTGTCGTATCCTTAATTAGATTTTGTGAATTGAATTTACTCTTTGAAGAGCTCTGTACTTGTATCAATCGCTTTTTGAAGCCGTTCACTTCCGAAGGATTTAATCCTTTTCTCACCAGCATATTCATGGCATCTGTTTCTGACATGCCTGCTTTTTGAGCTTGTTGCCAGATCTGCATGATCTGCTGATCAGACATTTGTCCCACTTTCATGCCTGAAAAACCGCCTGTTTGCTGTGCGAAAGAAAATTGCACAGCAAAGAGCAAGCATGTAC
>CAIKTE010000234.1 GCA_903830285.1 uncultured Chitinophagaceae bacterium
ACCAGGTCTTTAAAACTTGGATAAGCAGTATACAAGCCTTTTGCAGTAAAATACACATCGAAATCCTTCAATACTCCCGCCTGTGTATTACAATGCACTTCATGCTTCAGCAGCAATGATTTAGCAGTATGGATGAACCCTGCATACACTTGATAAATAGCATCAGCATAGGCTTTGTTGGCAATACTTTCTTCTGCCCAGCTAAGTTTTTCTTCCGCTTCAAAGATCAATGTAGCTACCAGATCGATCATTACACCTGCACACTCTCCTACACCGATTGCTGTTGCAAATTTTTCAGCTTGGCCCCAGTCAATAAAATCTTCTGACAATAATGTCGCAGTATCAGTCAAAGGTTTCAGGAGATCATAAAAATATTTTTCTCCTTTATTAAAAGTATAAACCAGATAAGATTCAGCATTCTGTTGATTGGTTTTAAAATCATTCAACAACAGACGAACAGCATCGGGAGCACGTTTGCTTGCGAGCTTTATTACTTTATTGGAAACACGACCTTCTCCTCCACCAAGATTACCTCCACCGATCAAGACCTGCACTGCAGGAATGGTATTACCATTAACCTTCATCGAGCTGCCATGAAAACCAATACCGGCAATACCATGCTGTCCGCATGAATTCATGCATCCGCTGATACGCAAGGCAATATCTTCATTTTCCAAAAACTCAGGAAACTCGTCTTCGATCAGCTGTGATAAAACGGTACTTAATCCAGTGCTGCTTGAAATACCAAGGTTACATGTATCTGTACCTGGGCATGAAACAATATCTGCTACACTTCCAAATCCTGCTGCTGCAAGATTTTCGGTTTCCAGTATACTATAAACATATTCGAGATGTTCGGGTTTGATAAAGCGGAACTGCAGGTTTTGAGTAATGGTCACGCGAACATCATCTGCAATAACAGTTTTTAATTTTTCAATCAATCTTCTACTCACATCTGAAGCTATATTTCCGTTAGGTATTCTTACATACGCAACAAAATAACCTTCCTGTTTCTGTTTTTTTATATTGGTCTTTTTCCAGATCTCAAAATTTAAGTGATTTTTGATCTGAGGTTTTTCTTCTGGCAAAATACCAGTAGGTAAAGTCGGATTTAGAAAACGGGTTGTATCAATTCTAACAGTTTTATCAGTTACTGCTTTTTGTTCGGCCACAACTAATTCGTTGAAAGCATCGATGCCGATATGATGGATGAGGAATTTGATGCGGGCTTTATGTCGGCTATTACGCTCGCCGTGCCTGTCAAACACACGCAACACAGCCTCAATATATGGAAGCAACAGATCTTCTTCTAAAAATTCATGCGTTGTTTTAGCTAAAAAGGGTTGTGCACCCAATCCACCGCCTACAACAACTTTAAATCCTCTTTGTTGTTTGCCGTTTATTTCTTTGATCAGTGGAATGATACCCAGATCATGCATGAATACTAAAGCAGTATCTCTCTCACTACTGGATACTGCGATCTTAAATTTACGTCCCATTTCCTGGCCAACAGGTTTACGTAAGAAATATTCAAAGATGGCATGTGCGTATGCTGTAACATCGAATGGTTCTTCAGGATCAATTCCCGCAACATCTGAAGCAGTAACATTTCTAACAGTATTTCCGCATGCCTCACGAATGGTAACATCATCTTTTTCCAATAAACTCCATAATTCTGGCGTACGATCGAGACTAACAAAATGTATTTGTATATCCTGCCTGGTGGTAAGGTGAAGGTTACCATTCGAGAATTCATCAGAAACATCGGCAATACGTTTCCATTGTGCAAACGTCATTTTTCCGTAAGGTAATTTTATACGAACCATTTGTACCCCTTGTTGGCGCTGACCATACACCCCTCTTGCCAAACGAAGGCTTCGGAATTTTTCTTCCGGGATCTTACCTTCTTTGAAAGCAAGTATTTTTTCTTCCAGCTCTATAATATCTTTTTCAACTAAAGGATTCTCTAATTCAGTACGAAAGCTTTGCATGGTGTTTGGGATTGATGAATGATGCAGGAAATTCTATTAACCTACAATTTATGTGCACTATGCAAATGTATCGGTTGACACATACATCACAAAGTATATTTACGGCACTTACTGTCGAAAAAAGAAATAATGACGAAAAAAGGACAAATTAAAGTCTACGGTTTTAGTAGGTTGATTATATTTGTATTCTTATTAAGCGATTTATAAAACGCAAACTACTGTATCAATGATCTACTATTCTGCTGCAAACAAATCGATTTCGCTGATTCCTCATTGCTGTTGTTGCCCATTGGGCTAATCTGCATTTTCTTCAATACATATAAAGGCAATCTTTTTGTTTAATTAATCTATCAAACTAGTATACTAATGAGAAAAATATTTTCATTCATCTATATAATCATCTTATTCATTTCTTCGTCTGCAAATGCGCAAGAAACCTATCTTATCTCAGGCAAAATTTATGATTCCGTAAATACGCAATTCCTGGCAGGTGCTTCTATTAAAATAAAGGGATCAGAAAAAGCAGTGATAGCAAGTGCAGATGGCAGTTTCCAGATAAAAACAGCACAAAAACTACCGCTTATATTGATCGTATCCTATGTCGGGTATAAATCTCAGGAATTCAGTATCAACAACAACGGCGGCCCATTAAACATTTCTTTAAATGCCGAGAACAGTTATATCAATGAAGTGGTAGTAACAGCTTCCAGAATCGCAGAAAGCATATTAAAATCTCCCGTCACCATCGAAAAGATGGATCTCAGAACGATCAAACAATCACCTGCGCCTACTTTTTTTGATGCATTGGAAAATCTGAAAGGTGTGCAGATGACCACATTAAGTATTGGCTATAAAGTACCCAATACCCGTGGCTTTGCAGGAACTACCAATTCGCGTTTTTTGCAAATGGTGGATGGTGTTGATAATATTTCTCCAGGTATAGGCGCACCGATCGCCAATGCTGTAGGGCCTACAGAATTAGACATAGAAAGCGTAGAACTGATCCCGGGTGCGGCATCTGCTGTATATGGCTTAAATGCCATCAATGGTATTTCCAATCTCAAAACGAAGAATCCATTTAAGTATCAGGGGCTGAGTGTTTATTTTAAACAAGCTGTGAATCATGTTGATGGAAAAGACATGGATCCTTCCTTATATGGAGAATATGCGATAAGATTTGCAAAAGCATACAATAACAAATTTGCCTTTAAAATAAACGCTTCGTATTCGCTGGGGAAAGATTGGGTAGCTCATGACACAACAGATCAATACTATACAGCTGGCAATAAAACAAATGCATCATTGGGAGTGGGGGCAGCCAACAATCCCGGCGCTGATCTGATCAATCGTTATGGTGATGAATATAATAGTGACCTTAAGACATTAACCCTACAGGGTAAAACTTATGATATAAGCAGAACAGGTTATAATGAAAAGGATCTTACTGATTATACTGTGAAGAATGCTAAACTGGATGGTTCTGTGTATTATAAATTCAGCAATTCACTGACCGCATCTTATACATACCGAATTGGAACTGTCAGCAATAATTATCAAAGAGGAAACAGGATACGTTTAGATGGAGAAAAGATACAACAGCATGCTTTTGAAATAAAAGATGATCACTTTTTTTTGAAAGCTTATTATACACAGGAAAATACCGGAGAAAATTCATATAACTTCCGTCCGCTGGCTGAAAATATAGATATGAGTTTTAAAAAATCTCCTCAATGGTGGACGGATTATACAAATGCTTTTAATAAAGCCTATACTACTAATGGCGGAAATATTGCAGCTTCACATACTGCCGCAAGAGCATCGGCAGACAATGGAAGATTTATCCCAGGCACTGCTGCATTTGACAGTGTTAAAAACAAGATCGTTCATACCAATAACTGGGATACTGTTGGTGCGCAGCTTTTGCTAAAATCTGCATTCTATCATATTGAAGGGCAATATGATTTCAGTCGTTTTACAAGAGGAATTCAATTATTGGCAGGTGGTAATTACAGAAGATATATTGTAACACCGGATGGTAATGAATACATAAATCCCGCTGCTCTTGAAGATCCTTCCAAAGCAAATGATAACTTCTATTATTATAATTATGGAGCATTCGTGCAGGCAACAAAACAATTCTTCAATAATCAATTAAAATTAACAGGGTCTCTACGTGTTGATAAGACCGAATATTTCGATCCTAAAATAAATCCGAGAATTGCTGCCGTATATTCTCCAACATCGCAGCATAATTTCCGGATCTCGTATCAGAACGGTTATCGTTTCCCTACTTTGTTTGAAGGATTTGCATTTGTGAATAATGGCGGCGTAAGGCGTTTGGGTGGATTAAGGGTAACCGCAGGCACATTGAATGTGTTTGAAAATTCATATCTAAATTCTTCCGTAACTTCTTTTAAAAATGCTGTCAATGCCGATATCAGCAATGGTATCAATAAAAATACTGCCATAAAAAATGAGCAAAATATATTGGCGCAGAGTACCTATGACTATTTACAACCGGAACATTTGAATTCGTTCGAAGTAGGTTATAAGGGTGTTTTGGCCGACAATAAATTATTTGTGGATATTGATTATTACTTCAACGTGTATGACAATTTTATTGGCCAGTTAGATGTTACACAACCCATTAGAGGTTCTATAGGTCAAACTGGAGGATCGAACGACAGCACTGCTTATTTTGCTTATACGGGAGGCACTTCGGTAAAG
>CAIKTE010000235.1 GCA_903830285.1 uncultured Chitinophagaceae bacterium
GTAAGGTACTCTCTGGCTATAACAATCTTTAACTCCGTTGGATAAATGGGAGGACGGCCCTCTTTCTTCGTTGAACTCATAAGTTTTACAATTTACTTAGTTACTCCCCATTTATGTAAAGCTTATTTAGTGTAGGACAGTATCCAGGTAAGATTTTGGGTCTTTTTGGTTCCAAAACTTACCGTTCATCACAATAAAAAAGCCATTTATCAAATCAGGTAAAATAACAGTATTCATACAAGTAGCTGATTTACAGTTAAGTACAATAAAATATACTTCTTCCGCTAGCCTATTACTAAAATAAACATTGTACTATGTGTTGCATAGTACCAAATATTCTCTTATCTTTGTGTTGTCAAAGTAGAAATAGAAAACAAAAAGCTGCTAGACAAAAACAAACAATCATTTTAAAAAACTAAAAAATAAAGATCATGAAAACTCAATCAAACAATTTCCTTACTCAGCTAGATGCAAGTGAAATGAGTTCTTTAATGCAGGAAACAAAAGAAAGAATCGCAGTAAACAATGAAACTGCCAATCACAAAAACATTTTAAGCCCGGCAGATTTCTGGAACATTCAGCGTATGACAAGACCAAGGATCCAAAGAAGATATATTCTTTAAGAGAAGAGAAGCAAGCAACCAAAGCTGAAGCACAAAATTATTTATCACAGGCCTGCCATCTTACACTCACCAATGGCAGCATAAGACGGCAGGCCGGATTTAAAAATCACAATATGGACATCCAGAACACACAAAGCCAGATGCGAAAAGGAGTATTGGAATTTTGTATTTTATCCATTATCCGTCAGGGCGAAGTTTATCCAAGTGATATTGTTGAGCAAATGAAGACAGCCAACCTGCATATTTTGGAAGGTACTCTGTATCCTTTGCTGACAAGATTAAAGAATGCGGGACTGCTCACCTACAGGTGGGTGGAAAGCAATAGTGGCCCTCCCCGCAAGTATTTTGTGATGACTGATAAAGGCTTAGACTTTTACGGGGAACTCGAAAGAACCTGGAAAGAATTAGCCGATGCGGTACATGCATTAACGCAACCACTGCAACAAGCAGCATCTCAAGAAAATCAAAACCAACTTTAACCAAAAAATCGAACTGACAATGAAAAAAGTAATCAATATAAACTTTCAGGGCAGGGTAGTTCCCATCGAGGAATCCGCCTACGACATACTCAGAAAGTATGTGGATAGTTTAACTAAATTCTTTGCCAATGAAGAAGGAAGCGAAGAGATCATCAATGATATTGAAGGTCGTATAGCCGAATTATTTGGTGAAGCCTTAAAGAAAGGAAGTACCTGCGTTACCGATGATGATGTAAACAGGATCATCGATAGTATGGGAAGACCCGAAGACTTTGAGGGTGAAGAAAACAATGTAAAAGCACAGTTGGGTGCTGAAAAAGAAGAACAAAGATCTTCTTCTCAGCAACAATCTTCTTCTGCTAGCAATACAGGGGAACCACGCCGTTATTACCGTGATGAAAATCATAAAGTATTGGGTGGTGTTTGTTCCGGTATCGCCAATTATTTCGGAATTGATCCGGTAATAGTAAGAGTCATATTCTTAGTAACCACATTTGGTGCAGGATTTGGGTTTCTTGCATACATGATCCTTTGGATCGCTGCTCCCAGCAGCGCATCCAAAGTGATCGGCTCACAACGTAAACGTCTATTTCGTGATCCGGAAGAAAAGATCGTTGCCGGTGTGTGCAGTGGTTTAGCACAATACTTTAATATCAGTGTATGGATCCCAAGATTATTATTCTTAATTCCATTCATCAGCTTCGTATTTCGTTCTACACATTGGGATTGGTGGGGCTTTCCACACTTCCTAAGCTTATCATTTAGTCCGGGTGCATTATTTATCTATATCATATTCTGGTTAGTGATCCCTGAAGCAAAAAGTACGGCCGATAAATTAGAAATGAAAGGCGAAAAAGTGGATCTGAATAATATCAAGAATACCATTCAGGGCGATATGGAAGGATTCAAAGAACGTGCAGAAAAGTTTGGTGCCGAAGTAAAAGAAAAAGCACAGGAATGGGGAAAGGAGTTCACACAAACGGTAGGTGAAAAAAGTAAACAATTCAGCAGTGAAGCAACCACTGTTGCAAGAGAAGCTTCCACTGTTGCAAGAAATAACAGCAGAGGTTTGGGAGATATCATCGTATTGATGTTTAAAATATTTGCATACTTTATTTTAGGTGTGGTATTATTTGCAGTAGTGGTTTCTTTATTTGCACTGGGCGTTGTATTTACCAGTTTACTGCCTGCTAAAGAATTTCTGATCGCAGATGGTTGGCAGAATATATTTGCCTGGGGTACATTATTCTTCTTTGTTTGGGTACCGGTAATTGGTATCGTAACATTCATCATTCGCCGTATCGCAAAACTGAGAGGCAACAGCAATTTGATCCGTTATTCATTCTTAGCCTTATGGCTGGTAGGACTATTCTGCTTCATTGGTTTGATCGCATCCTTAAGAAGCGATTTCCGTTACAGCAATCATGTTGTTGAACAAACAGTAGCCATTGCTAATCCAAAAGTAAACAGCCTTGAACTGACCGTTCCTCCATCCAATAAATATTTCAGCAACAGAAGATGGTTTAAGATGGAACCATTTGCAACATTTGATGAAGACACTGTTTTTGTTCAGAATATCAGAGTAAGAATTGTAAAATCAACATCAGATAGTTTTCAGGTGATCATGGTAAAACTGGCAAATGGCAGTTCTAAAAATGATGCCGATGCCATTGCATCAAAGATCGTCTACAATATTAATCAGAAAGACAGTGTGCTGATGCTGGATAAGGGAATTGCTTTAACACAAACTGAAAAATTCCGTAATCAACAGGTGATATTGACCATTGCAGTTCCGGTTGGTAAAAAAATAAAAGTGAATGAGAAAATTGGCTGGAACAATTATACACATATGTCTGTTGGCTGGGATGATGAAGACTGGGGCTGGAATTATTACAGCGATCAGAATGAAGAAAAATGGAGAAGCAATGTTGAATATATACAAACAGAAAAAGGACTGGAAAGAATAGACAAGCAAAGAGATGATGAAGACAATGATAATAGCAATAAAACATTGGATGAATTCAAGAAAAGCAAAGAACAGATCCTGAGAGAAAAAGAACAAAAGCTGAAAGAGTTGAAAGAAATTGATAAGCAATTGGATACTCCGGCCGACAGTTCAAAGTATCATTATCAACCCGATGCTCCGAAGAAATCAGACAATAAGAAAGCAGTACAATCTGCAAATATAAAATTGCGAAATACAGAGTTCCCCGTTATTACCCGTGATCTATTAATGATGCGGTACTCTATCTAAACTCGGTTGAAGTTGGGAGTAAAAGTACCTCTTGCTGTTCTCGGAAGGAGGTACTTCCCTTTTTAAAATCAAAACTAATCTGCATGAAAAGTTCAACGAACAATAAACTGATCTTAGCTTTTTCTTTAATCATTGTGATCGCACTTTCTTCTTGTCATTACAGACACAATACGAATATTTCTATCCATGAGCAAAGAGATTCTTACGAATTCTATGCCTCGTACAGTAAAAATAAGACCGTAAAAGTGCAACGTTATTTAGACGAAAGGTTACGATCAAGCGAAAGCTATAGTTCTGAAGTCGGAAATTATGATCTTACCGAAGTGTTGAATGATGACACGAAATTTTATATTCGATCAGCACCCGGCAGATTAAAGATAAAACTCGATAAAAGAGAAAATACAGAAGAGTCTTATAAAAGAGTGAAACATATTTGTGAAGGATTGAAAGATGTTTTAAAATAAAGATCATCTATGAAAATCAATTTCTCGTTTAAGCAAATGATCATCCTGTCTTTTCTGTTTCTTTCTGCAATTGGACTGCATGCACAGGAAAAGAAAGTGGCACCCACATCACAAAGTTTGTATGATGAGATCGCGAAAATGGACAGCATCCTGTTTACGGAATTCAATGCTAAACACTTTGAAGCTTTTAAAAAATATTTTACTAATGACCTTGAATGGTTTCAGGATAATGACGGGTTAATTTCCTATGATAAAGTATTCGAGAATTTTGAAAAAATGTTCAAGAATGAAAATAGACTGACAAGAGAATTGCAGAAAGGCAGTTTGGAAGTGCATCCTTTAAAAAATTACGGTGCTATTGAAATTGGAACACATCGGTTCAGGCATATGGAAAATGGGAAAGAGGAGATCGGCAATTTTAAATTCTTAATGATCTGGCAAAAGAATGATGGAGAATGGAAAATTTCGAGAGTAGTGAGTTATGATCATTGATCTGTTCAGGCGAATAAAATAATATTTAATTTTTCTCTGGTTCAAGCGGTTGTTAGGTTTAGAAGCAGTAAGTATAATAACTTACTGCTTTTATTTTTTCGGGCATAGTGTAATGCCTATTTTTGTCACAGCAATAAAACAAACACCGAAAATGAAAAATACAGCATTCACAGAAAAGCATATTGCACTGGGCGCAAAAATGGCGGAATTCGCGGGATACAATATGCCCATCAGTTATAGCGGCATTAATGATGAACATGCAACCGTGCGTAACAATGCCGGAATTTTTGATGTAAGTCATATGGGCGAATTTATTCTGAAAGGTGAAAATGCTTTGGATCTGATCCAGCGTGTTACTACGAATGATGCTTCCAAATTAACGGCGGGTAAAGCACAATACAGTTGTTTACCAAATGAAACCGGTGGTATTGTTGACGATTTGCTCGTGTATTGTGTGGAAGAGAATAAAGTGTACATGCTGGTGGTGAACGCAAGCAATATTGAAAAGGACTGGAACTGGATCTCCAAATTCAACAGCAAGAATGTGGAGATGCACAATATTAGCGAAAAGACCTGTTTATTGGCTATCCAGGGCCCCAATGCCACAAAGATCTTACAGCCTTTGACCGATATTGATATTTTAAACATGAAGTATTACACTTTTGCAAAAGGAAAATTTGCAGGAGTAGAAAATGTATTGATCAGTGCAACAGGTTATACAGGTGCAGGTGGCGTGGAAATTTATTTTGAGGATAAAAATGGTGATGCAGAAAAAATATGGAATGCCATTTTTGAGATCGGCGGGCCACAGGGATTAAAACCGATTGGTCTGGGGGCAAGAGATACACTTCGTTTGGAAATGGGATTCTGTTTATATGGCAATGATATTGATGATACAACATCGCCACTGGAAAGCGGATTGGGATGGATCACCAAATTCACCAAAGACTTTACGAATAAAGCGTTTTTTGAAAAGCAAAAAGCAGAAGGTGTAAAAAGGAAATTGGTAGGATTTGAAATGATCGATCGCGGAATTCCACGCCATGATTACAGCATTAAAGATGCGGCAGGAAATGTGATCGGTAAAGTAACCAGCGGTACGCAAGCACCATCACTGGGAAAAGCTGTTGGACTGGGCTATGTGGCCGTTGAGCATGCAGCCATGGACAGCGATATTTTTATTGATATACGCAACACATTGGTAAAAGCGAAAGTGGTTAAATTCCCGTTTGTATAGGATATTTTAAATAATATTACCTTTAGTGAAAGTAAAGTATGCCTGAATTGTTAAGGATATTTGGTCTAAGGTTTTTCTTTTATAGTAATGATCATAATCCACCGCATGTTCATGTTAGAAGTACAGATGGTGAAGCTAGATTTATTATTGAAACGGTTGAATGCATTGAAAACAATGGGTTGAAAAACAAGGACATCTTTCTTGCTGAATCTATAATTGAAGAAAACAAACAAATATTTTTAGCTCGGTGGGTTGAATTTTTTAATAAATAAGCTGATGAATTTTTTTGATTATAAAGCTACAAAAGCATGGATCGCAGATAATGAAATTCATGTACAACTTTCTGATGGCAGAGTTGCTCAGCTTGCTATTGCCCAATTTCCATTATTGGCTAAAGCATCCCCTGAACAATTGAACAATTTTGAAATCATAAAGGGTTACGCCTTGCATTGGCCTGAAATTGGAGAAGATCTAAGTGTTGCAGGCTTTTTTGAAAAACATACAGAGCAAAACATTGTATCCTCAATAGTTACATCTTAATTTTTTGTCACTGTTCAAGATGAATAAAAAGATTTTAGCTTTTCTTTCCTTTAGTTTATTATTATTTGCCTGTCATCGTAAATCAATACCCGGTGGCGAAGGAAATATAGTGACCGAAACAGGTAATGCTTCTTTTTATTCTGATAAGTTTGATGGAAAACTAACTTCCAACGGAGAAACATTCAAGCAAAACAAATTAACGGCAGCGCATAAGAAAATTGCATTTGGTACGAATGTAAAAGTGACCAACTTATCCAATGATAAATCTGTGATCGTTCGCATTAATGATCGCGGTCCATTTGTAAGCGGTAGGATGATTGATCTGAGTAAAGCAGCTGCCAAACAAATTGATATGATCGATGCCGGAGTTGCGAAAGTGAAGATAGAATATAGAAGAAAGCCGTGAGTTATGAGCTATGAGTCGCGAGCGTTTTGCTCATAGCTCAAAGCTCGCGACTCATAGCTAAGCTGTAAATCCCAAATCAGCATCCTTATTCTCATGCTCGCAACGAAAAATCTAATTTATATTTGCGGCCTTATGAATAACAAACCCGTTCTGCATACGATCCTCTCTCCGCGTTTATTGGATATCTATGATGTAAGCAATAGTATAGTTGTGATCATTGATGTGTTCAGGGCAACTTCTACTATCTCAACTGCTTTGTTTAACGGTGCTGCGAAAGTGATACCTGTAGATAATGTTGCAAAATGTATCGAACTCGGGAATGCAACACTCAACAGCATTACTGCCGGTGAACGTGACGGTAAAATAATTGAAGGATTGGCGCATGGTAATTCTCCTGCAGAATATCCACGCAGTTTTGTGGAAGGGAAAACTTTGGTATTGACCACTACCAATGGCACTAAACTATTGCATATGGCTTTGAAGAAAGGGGCAGATGAAGTGATCACCGGCAGCTTTACTAATCTGTCGGCTGTTTGCGATCATTTGGCTGCCCAACAAAAAAATGTGATACTGGGATGTTCTGCCTGGAAAGATAAATTCAATTTAGAAGATACTTTGTTTGCAGGTGCAGTGATCAGCCGTATCAAAGAACAATTCACTGTTCATTGCGATTCTTCTCTGATGGCAGAAGATATGTATCATTTGCATAAAAATGATATGAAAGATTTTATTCGACACACCACACATTGGCACCGCCTGGCTGCATTTGGTTTGGAAAAAGACCTGGAATATTGTGTGAGCGAAGATGTGGCCAATATCTTACCTGTTTATAAGAATGGGGCATTGACTGTTTAGAAAGAAACAAACCTGTGAATATCGGAATAAAAATGCATGCAGGATGCCTTTTCTTCGCTTCTTTTTTCTTAACAAACATTTCATTCACATAAGCTTCATTTCAAGTAAAAGTATCAACCTCATTCCTTTACTTTTGCAAATTGCCCTTTTAAGAATGGAAGACAAGTGTGGGATGACTGTTTACAGTCATTTTGCAAAGCTGTTGTCCTTAAAAAATAAACCGTCATCTGAACTATGGCTTTACCTTATCTCGTTAAGCATATCTATAACAATGGCTCTGAAGAAGTGATCCGTCGCGGGAAAAAGATCCATGCATTGGGAAATGTAGAATTGATAGAATACGATGAGTTGATGAACTCAGTGATATTTCGTGTGAAGGATGACAGTTATGCAACTTATTATAAAGTGCATATCAATAAGTTCAAGGATCCGCAAACCATTTCATTGCGTTGCACCTGTCCCTATAATTTAAGTGAGGTTTGTCGTCATAAAGCAGGTGCATTATTTCAGTTGCAGGAAATGCTGGACAGGAATATGCTGGGCGATAAACATATGGTATACGATCAGAAGCATACCGTTGTTAAAATGAAACTGCTGGAATTGAAGATGATCCGTATGTTGTCATCACCTGAAAACTTAGAAGCTGCCGAAGAATATTTGCGCAGTAATAAGGTAACGATACTGGAAGCAAAAGAAGAAAGGATACTCGCTGAAATGGAAGTAGACGGACAGCAATTCAAATTGTTGATCCAGAAGAACGAAGAACGCAATTTTGATACCAGTTGTAATTGTAATAGTGATACAGAGCATCCTTTGTGTATGCATAAAGATGCTGTGCTGCTGCAATTACTGCAGAGTTATGGCCCCAATTATTTCGACAGCATTCGTAACTGGGATAAAGAAAAAAACAAACTCTTATCGTTGTACGGCTATTCATTGGAAGATGATCTGAATGCTAAATTTGAATTTACCTATCAGGCCGGGAAACCTTTCCTGAAAGTATTGGATACAAGTATTAAACGCGTAGTTGCCAGCACCACATCCAATGAACTTCGCCCCAAACCTTCTTATCTGGAAACACCTGCTGAAGCCGAAGCGCAGTTAGTCATGGAGGAAATTGAAGCATCAAAAAAATCGGCCATGAAATTGGGTGTTGTGATCACAACACACCAGGTTCAATATCCTTATGTTCAGATCGAAGCGGTACAGGGTGAAGCGGATGAGGATTTTGCAAAGTATACAGGCAAAGTGGAGAAATTAGATCTGAGCCGTTTTGTGAACACAGAGGTTTTTAGTGAAGAAGATAAAATGTTGTTGCAGCAGGTGCGTAAATTATTGCCTGCAGAAGTGAACCGATATTTGAATCGTAATTCACCATTCAGTGGCATCTGGGAAAATATCATTCAGCAACATGATGATGAATTGCCCGAAGAAACAAGACATCTGATCAACGAATACCTTTTATCTAAATTCAAAAAATTATTTACTGAATTGGCAGAAAGTAATTTTGCATTCTATCTGCCTTCTAAAAAAACATTCACTACTGCAAACCTGCTGCAGGCTGAATTCTCGTCACATTTTATCGCACCGGAATTCATTGTAAATTATAATAAAGCAAATAGTCAATATGAAGTGGAGTGCAGAGTAAAACTGCCATTGGCTGATCTGAATATTACCGAGAACGAATGCGAAGCGCCATTATTCTTTCAATATCATAATCAATTTTTTACCTGGCAAAGAACCGAAGATGTGATGGTGATGGAGAAATTCATGCCATCAGGAAAACTATTGTTAGATGCAGCAACATGGGGCACACATCTGCATGACTTCATCCTGCCTTTATCAAAAGAATACAATGTTCATTTCGGAAATCTGAAGAAAGAAGAAGTAAAAGACATTAAGCCCGAAGCAAAAGTTATTCTGAAAGAGAAAGGAGATTATCTGGTCTTCCAGCCCGTATTTACGTATAAAGGATATGATGTAAAAGCAGGGGATAAAGAAAAGATCATTTTACCGCAGGCAGATAAATTGTTGGTGATCCAGCGAAACCTGGAAGCTGAAAAAGAGTTCGTTCAGAAGATAGAAGCATTGCATTCCAATTTTATTCATCCCATCGAAACGGATTCACTGGCATTGAAAGGTGCCGATGTTTTAAAGAACAACTGGTTCTTTTTATTTGTGGATGCCATGAAAGAAATGCAATTACCCGTATTTGGATTTGATGCATTGAAAAATTTTCGTTTCAATACCGCAAAACCATCCACTAAAATATTCATCAGCTCGCATACCGATTGGTTCGATGCGAAAGTTGAAATTTTATTCGGCGAACAAAAAGTTACCGTAGCCGATGTAAAAAAGGCATTGCAGAATAAGCAACAGTTTGTTCCATTATCTGATGGAACACTGGGTATCTTGCCGGAAGAGTGGATCAAAAAATATTCATTGTTATTCAGGGTGGGTGAGGGTAAAACCTCGAACATGAAACTGAGTAAATATCATTTCAGTGTGATCGAAGAATTGTATCTCGAAAGAAATGAGGAAGAATTATTTATTCAGCTAGAAGAGAAATATGAAAAATTAAAATCCAATCATTCCATCAAGACCATTGATGCGCCTGCACATTTAAAAGATGTGTTGAGGCCTTATCAGGAAAGTGGTTTTCAATGGTTGAATTATTTACGTGAAGTACAATGGGGAGGCATTCTGGCAGATGATATGGGATTGGGTAAGACCGTTCAGGCGCTGTCTTTCATTCATCATTTAAGAGAAGAGCAGGGATCATTGAAAGCATTGGTCGTTTGCCCTACAACCCTGATGTTCAACTGGCAGAATGAGATCAGAAAGTTCACACCATCACTCACCTTTTATATTCATCATGGTGGCGGAAGGATCAGAGAAAGTTTATCACAGGATCATATTGATGTGATCATCACCACTTACGGAACTTTACGCAGTGATATCAAACAGTTTGTTGAAGTTGATTTTGATTATGTGATACTGGATGAAAGTCAGGCTATCAAAAACCCCGGAAGTAAAGTAACCAAAGCTGCTTGTCTGCTCAAAGCCAAGAACCGTCTTTGTTTGAGTGGCACACCTTTGCAGAATAATACCTTCGACATATTTGCACAAATGAATTTCCTGAATCCGGGTATGCTGGGTAGTGTAGAGTTTTTCAAACAGGAATTCTCAGTACCCATCGATAAGTTTGGTGAGAAGGAACAGAAAGACCATCTGCGTAAATTATTATATCCATTCATCTTGCGCAGAACAAAAGAACAGGTAGCTAAAGACCTTCCTGAAAAACAAGAGATGATCTTATTCTGCGAAATGGGTGAAGAGCAACGAAAGATCTATGATGCATACAGAAATGATTATCGCGATAAGATCCTTGGGGTTGTAGATACACAGGGTGTACAAAAATCGCAGCTAACGATCCTGCAAGGCTTGATGAAATTGCGTCAGATCTGTGATAGCCCGGCAATTGTAAATGAGCAGGAACGTTTCCCGAATGTATCAGTTAAACTCGAAGAAATAGGAAGAGAGATCACTGAAAATATCAGTAACCACAAGGCATTGATCTTCTCACAATTTTTGGGGATGCTGGCATTGATCAAAGAAAAATTAAAAGAGCTGGGTGTTGTATATGAATATTTTGACGGAAGTACTTCTGCACCAGACAGAGAGAAAGCCATTAATCATTTTCAAAATGATGACGAGTGCCGTGTGTTCCTGATCTCATTGAAAGCAGGTGGAGTAGGCTTGAATTTAACGGCAGCAGATTATGTGTACATCGTTGATCCCTGGTGGAATCCAGCGGTGGAACAACAGGCTATTGACAGAACGCATCGCATCGGACAAACAAAAAATATTTTTGCATACCGAATGATCTGTACAGATACTGTAGAAGATAAGATCTTAAAACTGCAGGACCGCAAACGTGCTTTGGCACGTGACCTCATCACCGATGATGAAGGATTTGTAAAGAGTTTGACAAGAGAAGATGTGGAATATTTATTCAGTTAAATGTGTTGCCGACAGTTGTGTTTTACCACAGAGGAAAAGAGTTAAAGAGTTTCACAGAGAACTCTGCGCAACTCTTTAACTCCTATTCTTTGTGTTGAATAAATAAGCGTCTATTGAACATCGGCAATCATCTCATCATTCCTGTTCCAGCCGCTTAGTTTTAATTGTAGTTTTTTATTGGCAATGGTCGCGTTCGGATATGTTGCATCTAGAGTTATCGTTTCTCCGGGTGCCAATGTAAAATAATTACCGCTCCAATATCCAGGAAATATTTCATCATCGCCTTCTGTTAATTTGGGATGAACGAAGAATGCCATTTGTCTGGTTGTATTTGCAAATTGAATGCTCCATTTGGTATTGATTACTCCTGTTTCTTTCTTGATGATCTTCACATTCAATTTAGTGGCTGCAATATCTTTCAAGGATTGGTATTGATGATCTTTTGCAAACCAATACACGTTATGAGAAACCAATTTACCGTTTACATCTTTTAAATTCAACACCACAAAACTCAGCCCTGTGTATTTGGAAAGAACAGAACTCAATGAAATTGTTTTCTTCACATTGGATGGACCGATATTCAAATTTGTTCTTTGCGAGAACAATTGTTTCCCATTCATATCGTACACAGCTGCATCAACCAATAAATTATTTTCTGCATGATAAGTCCTATTTACAACTGCAACAACAGAATCATCCAGATTCAATTGCACGTGCAGTTTTTCATTGGCCGATTGCATGAAATAATATCCGGCATTTGGTGCTAAATAGTAATCGAAGATCTGCCACATCACACTGGGGAATGCAGGATTCAGTTTCCACAACAATACACCACCGTTATCATTTAGTTTATGCCCGGCTGCTTCAAAGATCCCTCTGTAACCATCTGCATTCATGATCTGCATCTTATCGGAAAAATCTTTCAAACTGGTTGGCGTGCCCAATCTTTTGATCATCTCATAATAATAAAGTTCGTAGTGACCATTACCGGTACATGCATCATGGTAACCCCATGAATTATTGAAAGGATAAGGCAAAGTTGGATCATGGGTAAGGTTAGTAATATTCTTCGCTAAAGATTCAAAAGGCATTTGTGATGGAATACCTGTTTCATCTTTGAATAACCAGTCTTTTCCTTCATTCACTTTTGTATAATAATAATTCGGGTCTTCCCATTTATAAGAACCGCCGCTATACACGCCACCGGGTTGGTTATCGGGCCATGACATATTCCAGTCCTTGGGTAAATGTGCAAACCCTGATGAGCATGGAATGAAAGGTCTTGTTCCATCGAGCAATGCCACATTATCACGCATGGCATCATACAATTCTTTTCTGGCATGACCTTCATTGCCACCAGTCCAAACCAATAAGGAAGGATGATTGCGCAAACGATAAATGGTACTGATGGTATTATTTACATAAACATTTCCCTGATAAGGATAATTGGGAGATCCTTTAAATTCACCATGTGTATCACCGGTGATCCAGAAATCTTCCCATACCAATAAACCTAATCGGTCGGTTGTTTCAAAGAAAGCATCGGGAGGTGCAACACCGCCACCCCAGATCCTAACGAGATTGGTATTGGCATTTTTGCAGAGCATTAATTCTTGCGCAAAACGTAAGCTATCTTCCTGCAGCATCATATCTGGTACCCATGCACCACCCACCAGATGAATGCGTTTCCCATTCACATAGAAATCTCTTTTACTCCAGCCATTCACCATAGAATATTTTGAAGCGACCGTCCTGACTCCAAATACAAAGCTGCTGTCATCGGAGATTTCATTGCCAGAAATATATTGCAACCGTATCCTATACAGGTCGGCATTGCCATAACCATGCGGCCACCAAATATGCGGGTGCTGTAATACTAATTGTTTAAGGTGATCTGCTGTAAATTTTATTTTCTTTTGCTCATTTCCTTTCAGAGAAATAGTTTGAGAGACGCTGAAACTACCTCCGGTAAAGGTTTCCGGAGAAATGGTTACTTGTAATTTCCCCTGCCGATCTTCCTTGCCGTAATTCGCTAATACTAATTGAATATTTAGTTTAGCTGCATTGGTATCGTTAGAAAGAAATGTTGTGCTGATCTTTGGCTGTTGAATTACCACATTTCCTGAGGTTCTTAAAAAGACCGGTTGCCAGATGCCCATATTGCGGTCTCTTATTTCGGGCATCCAATCCCAGCCAACGGAACAAAGCATGGTAACATTCTTGCCGATATCGCCTGTTGGTCCGCCATTCAAATAGAAATCACCTAAAGCGTTTAATTGCGGATGATCGGGTAATCCCGGAAAATCGAGCGGATAGATCTTAACTGCTAAAATATTTTCTTCTCCTGGTTTGATCGCTTTGCTCACATTCAGGTTAAACTCTGCAAACATGCCAACGAGTTGAGATGAGTCTGCAATTAATTTTCCATTCAGCCAAACATCGGCTCTGTAATTGATCCCTTTAAATATGAGTTGAAATAATTTGCCTTTATCAGAAGCAGGAACTGTAAAACTGGTTTTATACCAATATGCTTTTTTCCATGGATTGGGTACATTGGGAATATGAGAGTATTGTGCTAAGTGATATTGATTATTAAAACTATCCGATGCATCGGGGATCAGCATATTGTTCAAATCCAAATAAGGATTTGGATAAACTTTGTTGGCTACCAGTCCGGTTAAAACGGTTGAAGGAACTGAAACGGTAAACCATTTATCTTTTGATTGATATCGGGCAGTTGATAATTCGGCTCCGTTATTCTTTACGATCTCTGAAGATTGTAATAAAAACTGTTTGAGTTGAATTTGTGTAACTGCTGAATTTTGAGCTGTTACAATCAGCGGAAATAAAAAAAACAGGAACAGGGTTTTTTTAAGGCCAAGCGATTTCATGAAAGATATATTTTCACAAAAATAGAATAGCATAAGCAGTTTTAATTTTTTATTGTTGTTTCCATGAATTGATCGATAAGGGCAAGGTTTTATGGCAGTCCCAAAACTTTTTTGTACAAGATTAATTTTAACCAAACCGAGGGCTAAATCTTCCTTAAAAATGCAGATTACCCGATTAATCTTGCTATTTACCGAAAAGATCACCTCAGGCCTATTCATCTAAACCGTCCACCGATATTTTGAAACTAAGTTTTAATCTGTACAGTAGTTTGCAGTCTAATTGGTATAATCATTTAAAGTTCATGAAAAAAAATATTTTAACTGTATTATTGATCCTTTGCTCAGGATTCTTAATGGCTCAATCAGGCGGGTCATTAAAAGGGAAAATTGTGGACAGTGTTGGTAAACAATCGCTGAAAGATGCTTCTATTGAAATTTTAAAATCAGCAGATTCTTCTAAATTATTGTTGGGATTAGCAACACAGGATGGCAGTTTTGGAATCAGGAATATTCCTATTGGAAATTATATAGCGCGTATCTCTTTCTCCAGCTATGCTACTCAGTATAAAAAAATAAAGATCGTAAAAGCGGGTCAGGAAATAAATATCGGAACCATTTATCTGGCATCCATATCAGACAGGTTGCCTGATGTGGTGGTTACACAATCCTCTGTTCAGGTAAAAAAAGATACGGTTGAATTTACCGCTTCTCAATTTAAAACTAAACCCAATGCTGTTGCAGAAGACCTCCTAAAAAAAATACCGGGGATGGATGTGGACAAGAACGGTGCAATTAAATCACAGGGTGAAACAGTGCAAAGGGTATTGGTGAATGGAAAAAGATTTTTTGGAGATGATCCTAAAATGGCTACAAAAAATTTACCTCCTGATGTGATCGACAAGATCCAGGTGTTTGATGATCTAAGTGATCAAAGTAAGTTCACAGGATTTGATGACGGTAACAGGGTGAAGACGATCAATATCACGACCAAGAAAAATACTGCAAAAGGATATTTCGGAAAAGTGGTTGGAGGCGCAGGAACCGATGGTAATTATGATGCCAGTGTAAACATGCACCGCTTTGATGGCAACAGTCAGCTTTCTATTTTAGGACAGGCAAACGATATCAATAAGCAGAATTTCACACAGCAGGATATTTTAGGAAGTGGCGGTGGACGTGGAGGTGGAGGATTCGGCGGTGGTGGCGGAACCGGTTCAGGTATTACAACAACAATGGCCGGTGGGTTAAACTTTAAAGATTCCTGGGGTAAACTGAATAGTAATGCATATGGAAGTTATTTTTATAACGATCTTAAAGTTGATGTAGATCAGCAAAGCCAAACACAAACTATCCTATCTGCAGATTCATCAAACTTTAAAAATTCAGTATCAACATCTCAATCGAAAACACCTAATCATCGTATCAATTTAAATCTGGAAGAAAATTTTGATACAGCGAATTCATTGGTTGCAAGACCTAATATTACATTTCAAACATCAACCCCAAGTTCATCGTCCTCTTCTGTTACAACAGGAACAACCGGTTCGTTGATCAATAGTTCTGTAACTCGTGGTAGCAGTACTAATACAGGGTATAGTATAAGTGGATCAAATGTTCAATTGCGTCATAAGTTCCCCAAAAAATTCAGAACCATTTCTTTAGATCTTGGTTTTTCCAGCAATTCCAATAACGGTGATGGAGTAAGTTATGCGGTAAACTCATTTTATAAACCTTCATTGAGAGTGGATACTTTAAATCAGTATTATATTGATTCTGCTCATTCTTTTACATTTAGTCCGTCATTGTCATATACGGAACCTCTTTCAAAAAGTTCAATTCTGGAGTTTAGATATAATTATAGTTATACTAATAGCTATTCAGCCAATAATACTTATGAATTTAATAATGCTTCAAAATTGTATGATAAGTTCGACAGCTTATACAGCAATACTTATAAATACAACTCTAACTCAAGTACTGCAACAGTGAGTTATCGTTTGCAAAAAACAAAATACAATTTCAATATAGGAACAGGTGTTCAGTTTACAGACTATACAAGCAACAACACAGTAAAGAATATTATTGTTGCACATAACTATGTAAACTTTATTCCTACTGCGAACTTTGCCTATAATTTTAAAAGGACAGAAAGCCTTAGGATATTTTACTCAGGCAGAACAGGACAACCCAGTGTTTCCAATTTACAACCGTTAAAGACTATAAGTGGATTAGATACAATGATGGGTAATCCCAATCTGAATCCTCAGTTCACTCATTCGATCCGCTTCTTATATACATCATTCGATCCGGTAACCCAGCATATCATGTTTGCGACGATCAATGCCAGTATGATCAGTAATGATATTCAAAACTATATCATCCAACATAAGAATGGTACCAAGACAACAACCTATACCAATCTGAGCGGAACATATAATGTAAACGGTTATTTCAATTATGGCTTTGCATTAAAGAAACCAAAATCAAATTTAAATTTGACCACCAATGTAGGTTACTCACAAAGTCAAACACTGCAGGCAACCGATACTTCAGCTGCTCTTTCAAATTATACCAGAAATACAACATTGGGTGAAACGATAAAATGGACCACTAATCTGAAAGATAATTTTGACATGAATCTTTCCGCAGGTACCAGTTATGTAATTGCCAACAATACATTAAATCCAAACCTCAATTCAAATTATTTTGTGCATACGGTAACTGCAGATTTTACGATCTATACCAAAACAGGATGGATATTAGCCTCTGATTTTACCTATACATACAGCGGTAACCGTCCGCCAGGATATAATGCAAGTGTGCCTTTAATGAGTCCTTCCATTGCTAAACAGTTCCTGAAGAATAAAGCAGGTGAATTGCGATTCAGTGTATTTGATCTCCTCAATCAAAATCAGGCAGTTTCAAGAACAGTTAGCAGCACCACGATCGTTGATAGTAAGACAAATGTGTTGAAACAATATTTCATGCTTACGTTCACTTATAATCTTCGCAATTTTGCAGGTCAGCAACAAAAAATGCCGGGCATGTTCAGAGGAATGCGACCACCGGGTGGATTTGGTGATGGTGGATTCGGCGGCGGTGGCGGATTTGGCGGAGAAAGAAGAAGGAATTAATTATTCATTATAGTCTGAATAAATTTTATTTAACATCTAGTTCCGAACTCAGGGACTTCTTTCAATATGAATTATACTAACAGATGTAAGTAATCTGACCAATATGGCCATTTTGATGATCATAACGACTTTCACAAAAAAAATGCAGCATTTATTGCAAACTGTTATACTTTTACAGCCTTAAAAATCCTTGTTCACCTTTTCATTTGAACAATAAGTTGAAACAGATAACATTACATACACAATTAGCGGCAAACCATCCTGCATTGACGGGCATGGGCATTGACTTGTGTACTTCTAACTTTCTGTATTTATTACGACGACCTCGTATCTAATATTCATTGCCGTTACTTCCGGCAAAGGGCTGATCATTTATTAAAATAAGCCCATCGTGTATTTACTCAAATTTATCATTCCAAACAGTTTTAATAAAAGTGGAGAATCAACAACAAATCGTCATTCGTGTAGCAGACCATCTGGATGCACATTATGCCAAACGTATTACCGATGAAATGGAATCGTCGGCAATGGCTCGTGGAACCGGTATTGCAAAACGCTCGCCTGAATATGTTGCCGGGAAGATGCTGGAAGGGAAAGCGGTAATTGCTGTAACACATACCGGACAATGGGTTGGCTTTTGTTATATCGAAGAATGGAGTCATGGAAAATTTGTTGCAAACAGCGGCTTGATCGTGGCACCGGAATTCAGGAAAAGTGGCGTAGCAAAACAGATTAAACAAAAAATATTCAATTTATCAAGAGAGAAATATCCCGATTCTAAGATATTCGGTTTAACAACGGGCTTGGCTGTCATGAAAATAAACAGCGAGCTGGGTTATGAACCGGTTACCTATTCTGAATTGACAGATGATGAGGTTTTCTGGGCAGGTTGCAAAAGCTGTGTGAATTATGACATCTTAATGAGCAAGGACAGAAAGAATTGTATGTGTACGGCCATGTTGTTTGATCCGAAAGATCATTACGAACCAAAAGAAACAGAACAATTCTTTGAAGAAAATAAAAAAGGATTTGAGAGATTGGTTCGCTTTAAACAATGGAAATTATTAAAACCATTTATGAAGAAAGATAATGGAAGCTCATCTACCTTAAAGATGGTTTTTGCTTTCCTCTTTCATTTTTAAAATAATTCCTTTCAATAGATAATATTATCAGTCATGGCAAAAAAAGTAGTTCTGGGATTCAGCGGCGGATTGGATACCACATTCTGTGTAAAGCATTTTGAAGAAAAAGGTTATGAAGTGCACAGCATCATTGTGAACACGGGTGGATTTAACGAAGAAGAAATAAAGAAGATCGAAGAACATGCGTACAAACTAGGTGTAAAAACACATACTACTGTTAACGCTGTCAAAGGTTATTACGACACAATCATCAAATATTTGATATTCGGAAATGTGTTGAAGAATAATACTTACCCTTTAAGTGTTAGTGCAGAAAGATTAAGTCAGGCTTTGCATATTGCAGAACACGCCAAAAAATTAAATGCAGATGCAGTAGCCCATGGCAGTACCGGTGCAGGAAATGATCAGGTGCGTTTTGATATGATCTTTCATATCATGATCCCGGGTATCGAGATCATCACACCGATCCGTGACCTGAAATTAAGTCGCGAAGAAGAGATCACTTATTTAAAAAGTAAAGGTGTTGATATGAATTTTGCGAAAGCAGGTTATTCTATCAACAAAGGATTATGGGGTACCAGTGTTGGGGGTAAAGAAACATTGAACAGTAAAGGAATTTTACCGGAAGAAGCGTGGCCAACACAAGTCACTGAGTCGGGAAGTAGGGAAGTGCGATTACATTTTATAAAAGGTGAACTGTTTGAAGTGGATGATAAAAAGTTCTCTCATCCAACAGAAGCCATTCAATATTTACAAACTATTGCCGGTCCTTATGGTATCGGAAGAGACATTCATGTAGGTGATACAATCATTGGTATCAAAGGTCGCGTTGGTTTTGAAGCCGCTGCACCTATGATCATTCTAAAAGGACATCACGCTTTGGAAAAACATGTTTTAACCAAATGGCAATTGAACTGGAAAGATCAGTTAGCACTATTTTATGGTAACTGGTTGCATGAAGGACAAATATTGGATCCGGTGATGAGAGATATTGAAGCGTATTTTATCAGCTCACAACAACAGGTAACGGGTGATGCATTTGTTCTATTGCAACCCTATCGTTTTCAGGTCATCGGAATTGAAAGTAAATATGATCTGATGAGCGCTAAGTTTGGAAAATATGGCGAAATGCATACCGGATTTACAGGAGAAGATGTGAGAGGCTTCAGTAAGATATTCGGCAATCAAACTTCTATCTATCACAAAGTGAAAGAAGCAGAAGGCTAAACGCTGAAAGCCTATAGCAGGCATTTATTTAATAATTGCGTTAAGCCTTAAGCTTTTCGCATTAAGCAAATAACATGAAGATTAAAGTTGGCATCATCGGCGGCGCAGGTTATACAGGCGGAGAATTGATTCGTTTATTGATCAATCATCCTCAGGTTGAAATATGTTTTATCAACAGTTCAAGTAATGCAGGTAACAATGTAAGTAAAGTGCATGCAGATCTGGTGGGTGAAACTGATCTGAAATTTTCAAGTGAATTAAATGAGGATATCGATGTTTTGTTTTTATGTGTGGGACATGGGGATGCGAAGAAATTTTTAGAAGCAAATAATATCAGTGATAAAATAAAGATCATAGACCTTTCACAGGATTTCAGGCTTAGTTCAGGTTCAAGTTTCAAGTCGCCAGGTACTAGTAACCAGAAACCTGTAACCAGAAACTTTATATACGGTCTTCCTGAATTAAACAGATCAGCAATTCAAACAGCAAATAATATTGCCAATCCGGGTTGTTTTGCTACTGCCATTCAATTGGGATTATTGCCTTTGGCAAATGCGGGTGTGCTGGGGGATGTATATACCACAGGCATTACAGGCAGTACAGGAGCGGGACAAAGTTTAAGCAACACCTCACATTTCAGTTGGAGGGCGAATAATATATCAGCATATAAAACTTTGCAACATCAGCATATTCATGAGATTCATCAAAGTTTGATTCAGTTACAAGACAATGATGGCTTGCATGTTCATTTTGTTCCCTGGCGTGGAGATTTTACGAGAGGTATTTATGTTAGTTCTGTTGTTGATACTTCATTGCCACTGGAAGAAGTAAAACAAATTTTCAAAGACTATTATAAAGATGCAGCATTCACTTTTGTTAGTGATACAATGATCGATCTGAAACAAGTAGTGAACACGAATAAATGTTTGATCCATATTGAAAAGCAGGGAAATAAAATTGCAATTCATTCAACTATTGACAATTTACTGAAAGGTGCATCAGGACAGGCTTTGCAGAACATGAATTTGATTTTTAACATAGAAGAAACAACAGGATTAAAACTTAAAGCAAACTATTTTTAGGCAAAGGGCGAAAGATTTAGGGTATAAGGTGTAAGGTATAGGGTGTAGGGAGTAAAGTTTGAGGTGTAGGATAAGGGGAATTAAAACAAAGAATCATGAGGGACTATAAAAAATTAGAAGTGTGGAAGAAGTCGCATGAGATGTACTTGTACATTAAGAAGAATGTTGCTGTTAAATTTCCTAAGGAAGAAAGATATGAGCTTACTTCTCAGTTATTAAGAGCAGCACTTTCCGTTCCTTTGAATATAGTTGAAGGATGTGGAAGATTTACCGATAAAGATTTTGCTCATTTTTTAGATACAGCTTTGGGTTCAACAAATGAAACAGATTATTGCTGTTTTGCAGCATCAGAATTAAATTATATAACACAGTCTGAATATGATTCAGCAAACAAATTAATTAATGAGGTAAGGGCAATGCTTATTTCTTTTCTAAAATTTTTAAGAAATGGTAACAACCCTACACCTTAAACCTTAAACCTTATGACTTTATTCGACGTTTATCCGCTTAACAACATCACTATTACAAAAGCACAGGGCTCATATGTATGGGATGAAAATGGTGTGCAGTATTTAGATATGTATGGTGGCCATGCGGTTATCAGTATCGGTCATACACATCCCCATTGGGTGAAAAGGATTGAAGAACAATTAGAAAAGATCGCATTCTATTCTAACAGCATTATTATCCCCTTACAACAGGAACTGGCAACCAAATTAGGAAAGCTGAGTGGTAAGGAAGACTATCAATTATTTCTTTGTAACAGTGGAGCGGAGGCCAATGAGAACGCCTTGAAATTGGCTTCTTTTCATAATGGCAAGAAAAAAATTGTAGCGTTTTCCAAATCATTTCACGGAAGGACTTCCTTGGCAGTTGCTGCAACGGATAATAAAAATATTGTTGCTCCTGTAAATGAAACAGACAATATTATTTTTCTTCCATTCAATGATGAAGCTGCTTTGCAGGAATGTTTTGAAAAACAGGGAAAGCAAATTTCTTCTGTGATCATTGAAGGAATACAGGGTGTTGGAGGGATCAATATTGCAAATGAATCATTTTTAAAATTGATCAGAACCTTATGTGATGAATACAATGCTGTTTATATAGCCGATAGTGTTCAATGCGGCTACGGCAGAAGCGGACAATTCTTTGCACATGATTATGCCGGTGTAAACGCTGATATCTATACCATGGCGAAAGGAATGGGTAATGGTTTTCCTGTGGCCGGAATTCTAATTGCTCCGAATATCAAACCAAAGCATGGCATGCTGGGCACAACATTTGGTGGCAATCATCTGGCATGTGCAGCTGCATTGGCAGTTTTGGAAGTGATAGAAGACGAGAATTTGATCAGCATGGCGAAACAAAGAGGCATGTATCTCATCAATAAATTAAAATCAATTGAGGAATTAAAAAATGTTCGTGGTCGCGGATTGATGATCGGCTTTGATGTTCCGGAAGAATTAAAAGACCTGAAGAAAAAATTACTGCAGGATCATTTCATATTCACCGGTGAAGCAAAACCCAATGTGATACGATTATTGCCATCATTGGCGATCAGCAGAAAACAGGTGGATGAATTTTTAGAAGCATTGAATGAAGCAATTGCGGAGTTGAAATCCCCAACCCCTAAAGCGGAGTTGGAAAACATAGCTGAATAATGACGAGAACGATCAAGTCCCGATATATCGGGAGTGCTGAAACGAATTAAAATTGAAAAACTGGAAACATAATTTAATAACCAACATTTTAATTCCCCTTTCGGGGTTAGGGGTATGAAACAATTTATTTCTGTAAACGATGTGCCCGATATCAATGCCTTGGTAAAAAAAGCATTGGCATATAAGGCGAATCCTTTTGTTGATAAAACTTTGGGAGCAGGCAAACGTATAGGACTATTATTTTTAAATCCGAGTTTGCGTACACGTTTAAGTACACAGATCGCAGCTAGCAATCTGGGTATGGAAGCCATTGTTTTTAATGTTGATAAAGAAGGATGGGCACTCGAATTTGAAGAAGGCGCCATCATGAGTGGTAATACTGTTGAACATATCAAAGATGCTGCACCTATACTTGGGAATTATTTTGATGTACTGGCGATCAGAACTTTCCCTTCTTTAAAAAACAAAGAAGATGATTATAGCGAGATGTTCGTGAATCAATTCATTAAATACGCAGGTGTTCCGGTAGTAAGCTTAGAAAGCGCAACATTACATCCTTTACAATCACTGACCGATATTATTACTATACAGGAAAGCGCAAAGCTCAAGTCTCAAGGCTCAAAGCTAAAAATCGTATTATCATGGGCACCGCATATTAAACCTTTGCCTCAATGCGTGGCCAATAGTTTTGCGCAATGGGTGAATGCCTGGGGTGAAGCTGATTTTGTGATCACACACCCGGAAGACTATGAGCTGGATGAACAATTTACAAAGGGCGCAACTATTATAAAGAATCAGGACGAAGCATTGAAAGATGCCGATTATGTGTATGTAAAAAACTGGAGCACTTATACTGATTACGGTAAGATCTATGAGAACGATCCGGAATGGATGTTGACGAATGAAAAATTGGCATTAACAAATAGTGCCAAAGTGATGCATTGCTTACCTGTAAGAAGAAATGTTGAATTGAGCGATGAAATACTGGACGGACCCAATAGTATCATAACACAGGAAGCAGGAAACAGAGTGTGGGCGGCGCAGGCAGTATTGGCAACCCTCCTAACCTCCCTGAAGGGAGGAACAAAGTAGAAGATTATGGAGAAGTTATATGTCATAAAAATTGGCGGAACCATTATTGATGATGAGGAGAAATTGAATCAATTTCTTCAATCCTTTTCATCTATAAAATCCTCTAAAATCCTTGTCCATGGTGGTGGGAAATTAGCCACCAAATTGGCAAAGCAATTAGGTGTTGAACAACAGATGATAGATGGCAGAAGGATCACCGATGCAGAAACACTGAAGATCGTAACAATGGTCTATGCAGGTACGATCAATAAAAATATTGTAGCAAAACTGCAGGCATATCAATGCAATGCAATCGGATTAAGCGGGGCAGATGGAAATTGTATTGTTTCTCATAAACGCGGTTCTAACTCCCCTTTTGGGGTTGGGGGTATTGATTATGGTTTTGTAGGAGATGTAGATGAAGTGAATGCAACTTTATTAAAAAGTTTAATAGATCAAAATATTGCTGTTGTATTGGCGCCGATCACGGTTGATAAAAATGGTCAGTTATTAAATACCAATGCCGATACCATAGCACAGGAAACAGCTAAAGCATTAAGCAGTTTGTATGATGTTGAATTGATCTATTCGTTTGAGAAAAAGGGGGTATTACTGGATGTGCATGATGAATCAAGTGTGATCGCAACGATTGATCCGTCATCTTACAAAACATTAAAGGAAGGAAATAAGATATTTGAAGGCATGATACCCAAGCTGGATAATGCCTTTTCGGCATTACAAAGCGGTGTTACAAAAGTGATCATTGGAAAAGCGGAGGAATTGGATCAATTAATTTCCGGTAATTCCGGAACAAGCATAGTTCAATGAGCGAGCAAGAATTAAATACTTTATTTACTGATGCATTCGGCCTGTTAAAAAAGCTGATCGCAACAGCTTCTTTAAGCAAAGAAGAGGAAGAGACAGCCGAGATCATTCAAATGTTCCTGGAATCTCATGGTGTGGTTACGCATCAATACCTGAATAATATCTGGGCAAGGAATAAATATTTTGATACAAGTAAACCAACGATCCTTCTTAATTCCCATCACGACACAGTTAAACCAAATAAGGCTTACACATTAAATCCTTTTGAACCCGTTGAAAAAGATGGAAAACTTTTTGGGTTGGGAAGTAATGATGCTGGCGGATGTTTGGTTTCACTGATTGCAACATTTTTGAATTATCACAAACAGGAAAATTTAAAATACAATATTATCATTGCTGCAACTGCGGAGGAAGAGATCAGCGGACCAAATGGTGTTGAGATCTTATTGCCGCGCTTGCCTAAAATAGATTTCGGTATCGTTGGTGAGCCTACACTCATGAATATGGCATTAGCCGAAAAAGGTTTGTTGGTATTGGATTGTATCGCTCATGGCATACCCGGCCATGCGGCAAGAGAAGAGGGGGAGAATGCTTTGTACAAAGCAGTGAAAGATATTGAATGGTTCAAAAATTATAGATTTGAGAGAGTGAGTGATTTGCTAGGACCCATGAAAATGAGTGTGACCATCATCAACGCAGGATCACAGCATAACGTGGTGCCAAGTGAATGTAAATTCACGGTGGATGTTCGTGTAAATGAATTGTACAGTTTTGAAGAAGTGCTGGATACGATCAAAGCAAATGTGGTGAGTGATGTGATCCCGAGAAGTTGCCGTTTGCGTTCAACTTCTATTCCTGTTGAGCACCCGATCATTCAATCAGGAATTCAATTAGGCAGAACTTATTATGGCTCTCCCACAACAAGCGATAAAGCTTTGATGAGTTTCCCTACCTTGAAAATGGGTCCCGGAGATAGTGCCAGAAGTCACACAGCAGATGAGTTTATTTATGTGGATGAAATAAAGAACGGAATTGATTTGTATATTCAGTTACTCGATAAAGTAGTTAAGTAAGTTGCAGGTTTCAAGTTGCTTGTTACAAGTATGCGAAGAATTGAATCCTTAAATAAATTTAATTCATGAAAAGTTATCGTGATTTAGAAATATATAAAGAAGGCAAACGGCTTGCAGTGCTGATTCATAAATTAACTTTGACACTGCCGAAATTTGAGTTGTATGAAGAAGGAAGCCAGATTCGCCGTTCATCGAAAGCCGTGAAAACTCTGATTGTTGAAGGATAGGGAAGAAAAAGATACAAAGCTGATTTTATAAAATTTCTAGTATACTCACAGGCAGAATGTGATGAAACAATTGTTCACTTGGATTTTTTATTTGAAACGGAATCTTTTAAAGATTCAACTTCTTATAATGAATTGAAACAAGAATATGAATCGTTAAGCAAAAGGATCAATAAATTTATTCAATGGGTCGATGATAATTGGAATGATTTCCCAAAAGCTGAAACCGGAGACAAATAACTTGTAACCGGCAACCTGTAACATGAAACCGATATGAAACTCTGGCAAAAGGATATTGATGTAAACAAAGCAGTTGAAAATTTTACTGTTGGTAACGACCGTGAGTTTGATCTATTATTAGCGCCTTTTGATGTGATCGGAAATATTGCACACGCTAAAATGCTTGCAAGTGTTGGTTTATTGACGAATGAAGAATCAGTTACATTAACGAAAGAATTAAAAAATATATATGCCAGCATTCAGCATTCCTCTTTTAGCATTCAGCCTAATGTAGAAGATGTACATTCTCAAGTAGAATTTTTATTAACTGAAAAATTAGGAGACATTGGCAAAAAGATCCACAGCGCAAGAAGCCGTAACGATCAGGTTTTAGTGGATGTGAAATTATTTCTTCGAAATGAGATTGAAGAGTTGGTGAATGAGATTCAACCTTTCTTTCAATTACTCATTCAGCAAAGCGAAAAATATAAAGCACATTTATTGCCCGGCTACACACACTTGCAATTAGCCATGCCATCATCATTCGGTCTATGGTTTGGGGCTTATGCAGAAAGTTTGGTGGATGATGTTACAGTATTGCAATCGGCTTATAAAGTTGTTAATAAAAACCCTTTAGGAAGCGCCGCCGGTTATGGTTCTTCGTTTCCTATCAACAGAACTCTAACTACGCAGTTATTAGGTTTTGCCGATCTCAATTATAATGTAGTGTATGCACAAATGGGACGTGGTAAAGCAGAACGTATCACTGCACAGGCATTGGCAAATGTGGCTGATACTTTGGCAAGATTGAGCATGGATATGTGTTTATATCTAAATCAGAATTTTGATTTTGTTTCTTTCCCAACAGAACTCACAACAGGCAGCAGTATCATGCCGCACAAAAAGAACCCGGATGTGTTTGAACTCATTCGTTCCAAATGCAACAGTTTAAAAGCATTGCCAAACGAGATCACTATGATGACGACCAATCTTCCTTCCGGTTATCATCGCGACCTGCAATTATTAAAAGAACATTTATTCCCTGCTTTTAAAACATTGAAGGATTGTCTGCAGATGGCTGCTCTAATGCTCAGTAATATTTCTGTAAAAGAAAATATTGTGGCAGATGAAAAGTATAAATACATATTCAGTGTGGAAGAAGTGAATAAACTGGTATTGCAGGGTGTTCCTTTCAGAGATGCTTATAAAAAGATAGGCTTGGATATTGAAGCCGGTAAATTCACATACTCAACCGAAGTTAATCATACTCACGAAGGAAGCATCGGCAATCTCTGCAACGATAAAATAGAAGCCATGATGCAGCAAAACCTTACAGCATTTGATTTTGAAAAAGTTCATGCCGCGATTCAAAATTTATTGAAATAATTTATTGCAGAGTTGCCAACCTTCAAAAGGTTGGCAACTCTTGTTTCTGTGCTTACTTACAACAGACATACAATAAGTTTCTCTCACATACTATAAATAAGCAAACCGAAAATAACATTCGCGATCAAGGAAATGAATGTGAGTATCAGCAGGAGATTACACAGATACTTTAATCCGGAATATTCACTATTTACATTGGATTTATAAAGGCTTATATACTGAAGAGGCATCAATAACATTGAACTCAATCCAAGGTCTCTGCCTTGTAAATGATCCAGATAATAATGAATGATAATTTTGCTGATCAGAAAAAGGATGATAGCATATCCGGATAGAGTATGTAGCAAATGTAAAATCATTTAAGCTGATTAGAAATTCAAAATCCTTGTCGTATTATCTTCCTCCAATAAAAACAATTTTAGTGACCATTCTTTCACTGCCATCATCATTTCTTACGATCACCAGATACACGCCGGATAAGGCTTTTACACCGTTATAATTTTTCCCATCCCAAATGGCCTGTCCGCCCAAAGCCCTTGTTTGATATACCAATCTTCCATTTAATTCAGCAATTTTTACCAGACTATTATCAGCCAATCCGCGAATTGCAATGCTGCCATTATAATTTGGTGGAACGGGATTGGGGAATACCAGTACATTGCTATTTGTTTCGCCGCCTTCTGTAGCGGTACTTCTGAAACTGCAAATGCCGGCAAATGTTGCAATGAACACCTCCCCTGTTTGCGGATCGATGTTTATTTTTTTTACATCATTATGTAAGAGGGGGGAATTATCTGCAGTAAAATTATAAAGGATCTTATCTCCTTCAGCAGATACTAACCACAGTCCGTTTTTTGTACCAACCCATTTTCTATTGGCACCATCAACTGCGATGCATTGTACAGTTTCGTTCTGAAATAAATATCCTGCAAACTGATCCTGTTTGATGATGGGTAAAATGGCATCGCATTTTTGTTGAAAAACAGAACTGGCACATTGCACAACTGCAATACCATGATCGGTTCCGATCCAGATAAAACCATTCTTATCTTTTGCCAAACAATACACATTATTGCTGGGTAAGTTTCCGGTACCGATGCCCGTTTGAAAATATTTCCATTGATCATCACTTGTTGCATCAATGCTGCTGCCATAATTATAACAGAACACTCCATTGTTTCTCGGGCTCACCATCCACAATTGATTGGCATCGTCCACGACGATCTGACTCAATGCATTTTCAATATGCGTGAATGGGATGGTGAAACTTTTCCAGCTACCATCTGCTTTTAAAACTTTCAGATCCTGCGAAGCCGCGTAATTGCTGATCCATAAATTATTGTTTTGATCGAATACCAATCCGCTTACGCGATAACTTGATACATCACCAATGGCAGGTTGCAAATAATTTTGTTTGTAGATCTTGATCTTATCATCTTTGATATTTACTAATCCGCCTCCGTAACTTCCCGCCCAAATGCTTTGGTCACGCGGATCAGCAGCCAATGCTATAAAATCCAAAACAGAATCCAGTGAAGCAGTATTGTAATAACCTTTATCATCCCAAACATCATTGCTAAATGAATAGATACCGTTTCGGTTGTAGGTATAATTCCAGGCATCATCAACTGTTCCGGCTGCTGCATATAGAACATTATTTTGAAAAAGGATATCGCCTGTTGCTGTTCCTAACGGACCATTTGGAATAAATCGTTCTACAGTTGTTGAAAAATTAGATAGGCCTCCATAGAGATCAGCCACCCAGATACTGCTGTTATCGATCAATGCATTTTGCGGAAAAGAAATGATTCCTGCCTGCGCAATTGTTTTGATGATCTTTCCTGTAATATCTAATTCGATCACCCTGCTGGCGCCTGCAGTTGTTCTCTGACAAACCGTAAGATTACCAGAAGAAGCATTACTGTTTACGATCGGCCAGGCAGCATCAGCATATAACAGGTTCCAATTATTGTTATTTAAAATAAAAAGGGAATCATTTTTTTGTACTATGATCTTATTGTTTGTGAATAAGATATTCTTTACGGCACCTGCACTCAAACCATTGCTGCCGCTTAGATTGAGCCAGTTCTTATAATCAGCAAGATTATTAGCATTGAGGGCTGCTCTTTTTAATCCTTCATCCGTAGCGGCATAATAATAAGTAGCATCGGTTGTGAACGCATTTACTTTTATCTGAGTTCCGTTACTGCCGATAAACCATGTGTCTTTGATCTCGAATTTTGTAAGATCAGTAACAATGATCCCCAATCCGCTACTCAAATATGCAAAACCATTCCTGCAAAAAATATTAGAAATAGACTTATTGCCACTGATCGTACTTCGTTTGATATCACTGATATTTTGAACAATACTCCCTTTCAGCAGATCAAGATCACTATTATTATAAGCGATCACCAATTGTTGTGTAAGATCATCCCAGCCAATACAACTCACGCCCATTTCATTGAGCCCAGTTATCTTACTGTAACGTTCAATTTCATTCGTAGCATCAATACTGAAGAGATTGGTTTGTGTGGCACAATAAATTTTATCTCCCTTCAAAACCTGTATCGTATTTTGATAGTTCAGATGCTCACGCCAGTAGCCGATAGGTGGAATAGGATTCTGTGCGTAAGAAGTGAAATGTGAAATGTGAAATGTGAATAGCGTGATGATTATTTTAACTGCTGTATTTATTACAGTATTGCTCTTGACATTTGACATTTGACTTTTCACCATTGACAACATAGCCAAATTTACAGCAAACTATTTATCCTGCACGGCAATGTATTTGCTGATGGTACGATAATTAACAAACCATAGCACCAACAAAATAACTAAGGCAGTAATGCATGTGTAATAAGAAGTAAATGTGCTCACGAAAATATTTTGTTCCTGCAATAACTGATGCACTTCAAATTGTAATCCTGTAATAGCGATCAGGGAAATAATAATGATGATGATATTGGAAGGGAAGAACTGTTTCATTAAAAATCTTTGCAATTGTTTGGGTGATGCACCGAGTGTGATCAGCAATTGAATTTCTTCCTTACAGGATGCAATGGTCAATTGAATGAATAAAGTAAAGACCAGTAATGCAAACAACAGCATCACCGCACCGGTGATCCAGCTCACGTTCACAATGGCAGTTACAATTTGCCTGTATTTGGAAAATCGTGTTTTATCTGCATCTGTGGTCAGGCCATTATCTTTCAAATATTGCACCAGTGTCGGATTGCCGGGATCTTTTGTTCGTATTACAACCCTTGATGGTTTTGTATTTTGGGTATTGCCGAAATTTGTATTGGCCCAGTCATTGAATTCCTGCGGCACCAATAAAGAACTGATCCTGTCACTGAAACCAACGATCCTTCCCTTAAAACTAACAGGACCCTTATCGGTATTGATATTTACTTTGAATACGATCATCTTCACAATATCCTGTGTAAGCTGGGGCAGGTTTTGTGATAAGGAGAATTGAAAATTATAGATATCCAGAAACATGTTAGGTGCAATCATTGGAATAAAATCATCGCCTTCTTTCCATTTCCAGTCCTTGCTGTTTACATCGATGAATGCAGTGGGAACACTTTCAAAAGAAATATCCGTATAAAATGGAAAACGATCACTATTACTTTGTACCGATGCTTTAAATCTGCTGGCAGTGAGGATACCTATATCATCAATAAAATGCTGTTGTTTTAATTTACTGAGGTCTTCTTCTTTGAATGTAGCAGTGCCGTACGTTTTATTATTCAAGATCTTATTCAGTACTAAAAAGTTGGCAATACTGTCCTGATTGGTTTTGCTGTGCAACAGATCATCATAATCCACTTGTATCTGAACAGCTGAAAGAATCAGCAATAAAGCAACCGACAAACCAATAATGGCCATCACAAATCTTGTGCGGCCGGAGGATGTTTGAATGAGTTTTTTTAAAAGTGTATTCAGCATTTATATTTTGTCGATTTGTTGTCACCCTGAGGCACTCGAAGGGTGTTGAACGAAAACCCGTTTTATTTATTATGCTTCGAGTACCTCAGCATGACATTCTGTTTTATAATTGTAATTTCCTGCTGTAATTAAAATGTTCATCTTCATCCAGATCGGTCAAAATAAATCCTGCTTGTCTTTTACTGCATTCTTCTGCGATCAATGATGCGGCTTTTGAAATATTTTCATGATCTAAATGACTAAAAGGTTCATCCAGTAATAACCACTCAAAGGGTTGGATCAAGGAACGGATGATGGCAATACGTTGCTGTTCGCCATAACTGCACAAACCTGCTCGCTGGTTCAGAATGCCTGTCACGCCCAGTTTATCAGCCATTTCGTCGATCATGATCGCTTCATAAAATGGCGCTTGCAGCACTCGTTTCAATTCAATATTTTCTCTGGCAGTCAAGTTTGGAAATAAACGAAGGTCCTGGAAAACGATACTTATTTTATGCTGACGGATCTCTGCCAAAGTATCACCCGTAATATTTTTTATTTCCTGATCGTCATAAAAGACCTGTCCCGAATAATCGTGACGAAGTTTATATAAAGTATGAATGAAGGTTGTTTTTCCTGTGCCGCTGGGTGCTTTGATCTTAACCCATTCACCATGCTGAAACAGAACCGTTTGATTCCACAGATCTGAATTGCGCTGTGAGAATTTATCCTTTAGCGGAATCGGTACAATTTGTTTCAGTTCAATCTGCATGGTATCTATAATACAAATTAGATAAAAATATAGCTGTATCAAAAAACAATTGGTGTTCCATTTCGCCTAGCTCAATGTTACACCAATTGCTTATTACAATCATGGATGAGGATCTATTTAGAAATTACCCATGGAAGGATCTAAGAATAAAAAGTGTTCGAAAGTATCATCCTTTTGATGATTCTTTACAATGCGGTTGCTGATATTGGTAAACAGGCTGAGTAAAGTAACCAGACTGTTTTGTTTTTCATTCTTTAAGCGCAAACTGAATTCACTGGCGATCTTTGATCCGTCATAATTACTGCTGGTGACGATCGCGTCTTTGAATGTTGCTTTGGCAGTAGTGAAAGTAGAACTGTCGCCGGAAGACATTTTATTGGTCTTAAAACTTTCGATCACACTTTCAATATTAACATACATTGCCGAAGATTTTCCTTTGATCTGACTCATGACATCTGCACTGATATTGGCTTTGCTCGATTTGGCAATATATTGCGCATAGGTCAGAGAATCACTTGCAACGATCAGATTCTTATCATCCACATGCATATAGATCCCAAATACCTGCAACAAAGAACTTGATTTATAAGTATTGTTTTCTTTTACGATGAAACCGCTTTCTGCTGCTTTGTCCATGATCTTATTGAAACTGGCTCTGTCACCGATAGCAGCATTGAACACCATTTTCATATAAGGCGCTTTTGAATCAGTTTTGTTTTCTCTGAAATTATCGAGATTAAGATCAGATATCGCAACAGCAATATCGCCTTTCAAACATTTATACAGATCGGCAGTAGTAATATTTGCTTTTTCCAGATAACCGTTCACTAAAGCATCAACATCCAGTTCTTTCATGATGCCGTCAAATATTTCCGGATTAAAGGAAAGCAGCATAAGACCATTGATATTTTGTGAAGGATAATTTTCGATCATCGAAGTATTCACTGTGGCTCCTGTATATTTCTTAAAGATGGCACTCAATGTTTTATTAGGATAGAAATTTGCTTTTGCAGTGATCTGTCCTTCATCAAAGCTGAAAGTAGATGTTGAATAATTGTCTTGCAATAACTCTGTCAGTTTAGGTATCTGAAAAGGCATGGCACTTAATGCATTCAAACTGCTGGTGGTAGTGCTGAAAGCATAGGCATCTGCTTTTTCTTTGAACAGATCAGTGAATATTGGCTGAGATGCCAATGATTCAGTTTCTGCTTGTGTGTAAAATGTATTGACCAGTCTTTTCAGTTCATCCACTTTATCGATCGAAGGTTGACCGGTATGCATCACAGAATCCATCTTCCAGCTTTTTGTTTCTGTGTAATGATAATAAGTGGCAATGATGTTTTTATCTGTCCAGCTGATGATACTGCTGTTATTCAACTGCAGATAACTGAATTTTTTTTCATTGATCACTTTTCTTCCTTTCAGTTCATCGGCTTTGCGGATAAACGCAAGGAATTTGGCTGAATCCTTTAATGGGGCTATCAGGTTAACACTCATGCCCTGCATATTATCGGACAGCTTCTTGTTAGTAGCGAAAACAAAGAACTTAGCATTCCATTCAATACCACATTCCTTAAAATTTTTGACTAATTCTTTGTGTTTCGCTTTTGATGAATCATTCTCAAAAACTTTATCGATGATACTGTCTACATTGATATTCAGCACTTTTAATTTGTCTTGTAGTGAACCCGCGTCCAATGCTGAAACAAAGACCGCATCTTTAGGTATCAATGCAGCTTCTTTCGGGCCCTTGGAAGAACAAGATGTGATCACTGATGCGATCACAATTACATATAATGCCTGCTGGAAAAACTTTCTCATGTTATTTAGTTTGAACTAATACGAAGATAAAGCTTTAGTCGGGCTGTTTGTGTTGATTATATGGTTACTTCATAATAGCATTATAAATGGCTTCCTGAATCTTTGGACGGATATTGAGCTGGCCTAACTTATTATTATCTCTTGTTGGATTAACATGGCTTGACAGGAAAATATAGACCAGATTATATTTTGGATCCACCCAAACACAAGTGCCTGTAAATCCTGTATGACCAAAGGTTTCAGGCGAAACTGATCTTGACGGATAAGCAACTTTCCTGGTCGCATTGTCTTTTTCGGGTTTGTCAAAACCCAAACCCCTGCGACTTACATCGCTGTTGTAAGCAGTGAACTGATCAATGGTCTCTTTTTTCAATAGCCGAACCCCATTCAATTCGCCTCCGTTCAACAGCATTTGGTACAATTGTGCCAGATCATACGCATTACTGAATAATCCTGCATGGCCGGCAACACCGCCAAACATGGCAGCACCTTCATCATGTACATCGCCATGCAATAATTGCTGACGAAAATGTTTTTCTAATTCTGTTGGAACAATATTTTCCAGAGGCATTCTTTCTCTCGGAAGAAAACCGGTGCTTTTCATTTGTAATGGCAGATAAAAATTCTCTCTTACATATTCATTCAAAGGTTTGCCACTGATGGCTTGTACAATTTTACCTAAGAATATAAAATCCATATCACTATAGATATAATGACCGGGTGCAGTTAATTTACTTTGCAAGATCCTTTTGTTTAAAGTGTCTTCCCAATCATTGCGTACATATAAATTCTCTGCAACACGAAATTGATGTTGATCGTCGATCACTTTTGAAAAGATGGTCCAGTTAGGCTCGCCTGTTGCTGTATCGATCGCTTCACGATAAAAAGGAATGAACTCTTTTAATCCCGCCTGATGCAATAAAATATCTTTCAATTTCAGATCAGCTTTATTGGTTCCTTTCGTCCAGTTTAAATAATCGCCAATGGTCTTATTGAGATCCAATTTGCCTTCTTCATACAATTTCATTACCGAAACTGTGGTGGCAGAAACTTTTGTTACGGATGCCAGATCGAAAACCATATCGGTATTCATCGCTTCTTTTTTATCAGAACTCTTATAGCCAAATGCTTTTTGGTAAACGATCTTGCCATCTTTTGCTGCCAATACAACACAGCCGGGATAAGCTGTCTTTAATACCCCGTCATTTGCGATGGAATCAATGATGGCTAATTTTTCCGAACTCATTCCAACTGATTCGGGAGATACAGAGGGAAAATAATTATTGTATACAATACCATCCCCGAATTTTAAGTGTTCGCAAACGGTAACAGTTAATTTCCCTTTGGCCTGGATCTTTCCCTGTAACCAATCGGCTGCAGCAAGTTGTGTGATATCATCATCTTCATAGCATGCCAAAAGATTAGGCGCATTGCAGAAATTCTTGATCGCATAAGGATTACCGAAAACCAGTGTAATACTTTGATCGAGTTGTTGTAATTGATTGATCAGATAAATGCTGGCATTACTCAATGCAAAATTATTCGCTGGTCTTCGGCTGTAATTATGTAAGCCGATAATAACTGCATCGTAATTTTTTTCTTTGATGGATCGGATGATCTTATCAGCGCCGTTGCTATCACTTTTATCTGTAGGGATCACTTTATGCAGATCGTCCATCACCTGATTCCCGATAGAAGCTTTACTGCCGAATAAATAAACATCTGCATTGTCTTCTGTTCTTAATCTTGCAGCAATGGCCGTTTCCTTTGCAGCACCAATAGAAATATATGCGATCTTTTTTACCACACCCTGACCTCTGCTGACGGAGAGGGGAACAAGGCTTTGATTATTCAATCTTAATAGGGTCAATGCATTCTTTGATATTAATTCATCGATCTTTTTTGTTTGAACATTCAGATCAGCCACTAAGTTTTCTGTTTCAATGGGTTTGATCTGATTCAATCCCAGATTATATTTTACCAGTAATACTTTCTTCACTCTTGCATTGATGTCTTTCCATTTTAATTTATGGTGCCGAATAGCTTTACGGATCGTAGCAATACTGTTGGGAATCTCCTCTGGCAAACAAAGCATATCATTACCGGCGACCAATGATTGCAGAGAAGCTTCTCCTGCTGGATAATATTTAGTAACACCTTTCATGCCCAATGCATCGGTAAATGTGAGCCCTTTAAATCCCAGTTCGCCGTACAATAAACCCTTGATCGTTTTTTCGGACAGAGATGTTGGTTGATTACTGATGGTATCAAGGGCCGGTACAGATAAATGTGCCACCATGATACTTCCCACGCCTGCATTGATCATTTCTCTGAAAGGTGCTAACTCCAATGAATCCAGTTGTGCCCTTGTTTTATTGATCACTGGCAGGTCTTTATGTGAATCAACGTTTACATCTCCATGACCCGGAAAATGTTTGGCACTTGCCATTACATTCACGTCCTGCATGCCTTTCATGTATTCGATGCCGAAGAGAGCCACTTTGTTTTTGTCTTCCCCAAAACTTCTGTCATTGATTACTGGATTATCGGGATTATTATTTACGTCCACATCGGGTGCAAAATTTACATGGATGCCCATGCGTTTGCATTGCTCGCCAACGGCTGTGCCAAACTGATGAATGAGTTGCGCATCGGGAACCGCACCCATCATTAACTGACGCGGAAAATTGATCACACTGTCTAAACGCATACCCAGTCCCCATTCGCCGTCAATGCAGATCATTAATGGTGTTCTCGCAATACTCTGATAATAGTTGGTGAGATTGGCTTGCCTCACCGGACCTCCCTGAAAAAAGCAAAGTCCGCCGATATTATAATCGTTGATCAGTTTCACTACCCCATCCACATGTTCCTGTGTTAAATTACTATGCGCACGGATGATCATGAGCTGGCCGATACGTTCGTTCTTACTCAGTTTTTTAAAAACACTGTCCACCCAATGTTTGGATGCTTTGGTTTCTTTATAAAAATGCTGTGCATTCAGTTGACATGTGAGAATCAAAATGCAGAGAAGCAATACTGTTTTGCGCATAAAAAGAATTGAAGAGACAAGGTAGCAAAAACCTGCAAGACCATGATGGTTTTTGCGGTTAATTGGAAGATCGGTAATAGTTTTTGGAAAGGTTTTGTTCGACTCCGATTCGGCAGAGATTCAGCATCGGTTCGCTCATCCTTCGTTGAGCGCTTTATTTTAACTGAAAACTGTAAAACTGCATAAAGTGGAGAAGAATTGATCTGCTTACTCAAAGCCGTATTTCCTTCCTGAATGATTATTATCTCCTTCGTGACTTTTGGCTGCTTTCTTCGAGAGTTCTTCGGAATGCCTCGAACAAAACAGCAATAAGCTAGCAGTAAGTTACGAAGAGATCACGAAGAAAAGGTATAGAAATGCTGGATGAAAATGCTAAATTTTAAATGAAAACTACGACTAAAAAAATTTAAGTATCAGTTAAAAAAATCAACTGTTTTTATTTGGTTCAACCTTATATCCCATAATAATTTTGTGCAACACTTTAAAGTAAAGAATACACTTCAATAAAATACGGTCAAAAGAAAATGGTTTTTTTTGTGAGTGTTTCTGTGATTTAAAAATTATTTGAAAAGTTCTGGCTTGTGAGTAAAATGGAATATCGATAACATTTAGAATATGGGAAACAAAAATTCAATATCAGTAAAAATCGTTTATGCCTTCATTGCAATAATTATTTACGTAAGTCCTATTTTATCGCAAACTGCGGATACTAGTACAAATCATCAGGTAACTACGCTATTGAAATTAACTGTTGGCCAGGAATCTGGTTTTGAATGGGAGCAGAAAATAAGTAGGACAGCGACAGTAAGTTTATTTGCCGGGCTTGGTGTAGGCTTTCTGACCGATGATTTTGACTATACTGCAGCAATAGCAATTGTTCCTGTATTTAATGTAGTATATAAGAAATATTATAATCTGGATATGCGAATTAAAAATGGGAAAAGCATTTATCATAATTCGGGGAATTTTTTAACGGCTAAGGTCGATATATATATGCCAGTGAAAGATCAAAATTATATAGGCATCGTTTTTTCAGAAGGTTGGGGGCTGCAGCGTTCAATAAACAAAAAAATAAATTATGAATTTGTATTAGGCATAGCACAACATTTCTTTTTCGATGATCCCTCCCAATATCCATATGTCAAGCTGGAGCCACTTGTAAAAGTGGCTTTTTCTTATGTTCTATAATCGTGCAATCATAGAAGATATCATTTCCGATCTATTGAAAGTTTGGAAATAAAAACAAGAAATGAGTAAAACCATTAAAGTAAAAGGGACGGTAATAAATTTAATAGATAAAGATCATAAAGACTTTATCTCACTTACTGATATTGCAAAATACCGAAATGTGGTTGAGCCATTCGCTATTATTAATAACTGGATGCGAAGCAGAAGTACTATTGAATTTCTTGGTTTATGGGAAAAGCTCAGCAACCCGATTTTTAAACCTCTCGAATTCGAGAGGTTTAAAAATGAAGCAGGAAACAACTATTTTGTTCTATCACCTCAAAGATGGATAGAAACAACTAATGCAATAAGTATTATATCTAAGTCCGGCAGATATGGAGGAACATTTGCCAGGCTATCCTAAGAGTTAGCGCAGCGCTCTTTGGATGTATAATAAAAGCCAGACTTTGTCTGGCTAAAATATATTGTATAATTAAATAATCATGCTTTTTATCGGCAATTATGCACTACGATGGTTATAAAATAAGAGATCAGCAAGCAATATATTTCATCACCTTTGCTACTGTACAATGGGTAGATGTATTCAGCAGGTATTGTTATGCAGAAACATTACTTGAGAGTTTACGATTTTGTATAAAAGAAAAATATTTATCTCTGCATGCATAGTGTTTAATGAGCAATCATATTCATCTTATTATAAGTTCACAAAAAGGAAATCTTTCAGATATTTTAAGAGATTTCAAAAAATTCACTTCTGGTAGTATCATTAAACAAATTGAAAGCAATGCAGAAGAAAGTCGTAAGAACTGGATGCTCTGGATATTTAAAAAGGCAGGTGAAAATAATAACAGGAATAAGAATTACCAATTCTGGCAACAAGATAACAGACCCATACAATTAGAAACACCAAAATTCACTTTGTCTAAATTGTTGTACTTGCATAATAACCCTGTTAAAGCAGGCTTAGTAGAGAAAGCAGAAGATTACTTATTGAGCAGTGCAAGAGATTTTAATGGAGGTAAAGGATTATTACCCATTGATCATTTGAATGCTGCATATGATTTGCGGCAATGAATTCCAGACAGAGTCTGGCTTTTATTAAAGAAATCCATAGACACCCTTCGGAAGTCAATGGATAGCAATGAAACAATTAATTCACACCAAAGGGCTTTATTTTAAGTTCTGTTGATTTGGGCTCTTTATAAGAATTGATCCAATCTGTTATAGCAGATAAAAGATTGCCATTCTTGTCAGTGATCTTGAAACTCTGATCCATTTCCCAAACTACCATCGGTATGCCGTAAGATTTCAATACATCAGCCACATCTCTTATAAAGTTGTTTCGATATTTATCGGGAATAGTAGCAATGGTTCCTGTTTCTGTACAAATGATCGGTACATTATTTCGCATGGACCATTCATGCGCCATCATGAACATTTGATGTATATAAGCCTTATTTGCTTTCTCGGAATAATGCTGATAATTATAACTCATGTCCTTATCATTCCTTGCTTTTTCAGTTATGGGCGGCATTTCATTGGCAGCATATGGATAAGGCAATCCAGTTAAATAGGTATTTGTTTTATCCCAGGGTGCGCCCTGATGAGTAAATATATAAGGGTTATAAAAGTGGAAAGAATATAAAACTTTATCATCCCCGGGTATGGGATTCAATCCCTGAAATCCTCTCACACTCATATATCGGTTAGTTCCAACGATCCAGTAGCGTTGTCTATCTAAGGGTCTGAGTCTTGCCATGGCCATTTTATTCACCATTTCCCAGGTCTCGTCAAATTTGGCTCTTGGCTCATCATACAATTCAAAATATAGATTATTATAACCTTTTCCCTTAAATAAGTTGATGATCTGCGCCCAGATCTTAATGCCTTTTTCTGCATCAGCCATTATCCGTTCATTCGTTATTCGGTTGGATGCAGATTCTCCAAATTCATGAAATGAAAGGATCATGGTCATGTGGTGTACATTGATATAATCAAAAGCCAGGCTTATTTTCTTCTTCACTTCCTCAGTGAATGTTACTTTATCATTCTTCAGAAATAAAGTAAAATCCATGGGTAATCTAACAGTCTTGAATCCAAGTTTATATGCAGTTGTGAGGTTCTTTCCATTTCCTGCCTGCAGGATCACATCTGCAGTACTCCAGTAATGTTCCAATAGAGAAATATTAACGCCTGCATCAAATAGTGGTACAAATCTCTTTTGAAATTCAGGGATATCGGTTTGAGCAATGGAAGACGAAACGATGCAAACAATAATAAGGAAGGGAAACACCCATTTCAATGGCATGCAGTAGCGAGCAGTAATCTTTTTCATTTGGAAGTCTTAGGGTTAATGTAGTAGCAATTTAACTCATTTATTCGTAAACCGCTATCCTTAGATTCCGAAGGATGTCTAAGGATAGCGGTATTTGTTATTTAGTTTTTGTGTTGCTATTAATTCCAAACATATCATAGGGTGGTTTGCTGAACTGATCTTTACAGCATACGACCATGAGGACTACGAATAGGATAAATCCCAAAACGATCAGCAATTGAGCTCCGGATATTTTTTGAATAGCCTGTCTTGATTTGATATCACAAATTTCACCCGGACAATACTGCGCTTTTTCTTTATAGATCAGAGAATAGAATTTGCAGCCCAAACAAATGCCGAATACAGATTCGAAGAATAAGAAGATCAGGCAAACAAGACAAATAATGCCTGTTATCGGGCTATAGGCATTTACGAGAATAAAGAAAATGAACATGATCGCACCCAGTATCACACCGATGATCCATGCGATCTTTTTTTGCTTTGCCCCAACATATTCCGGTGTTTGATTCTTTACGATCATTCTTGCAATGATCAATGAAGGAGCAAATCGGGGATTGATAAAAACGCGGATGATAAAATCTGTGAGAA
>CAIKTE010000236.1 GCA_903830285.1 uncultured Chitinophagaceae bacterium
GGTTAATCCATACCCGGCTATAAATGTAGCAAGTGCAACACACGAAGCTCCTATTTTGGTCATGGTTGGACTAGTGGGATGATTGATATGTTTGAATGCTAATTTTCTCATTTTTCTAACTTTATAATTCTTTTTTCGTGTTCTGTAATACGGGTATTTACTTTAGCAAATTGGGTATCAATACTACGATGTGTTTTATCACATGCTTTCTCTTCGTATTTGTCTGCTGTTTGCCAACTTGCAATTAGTTCATTTATTCGCTGTATGGCTTTGGTGTTGTCGTTTATCACTTTTACCACCCAGCTCAAAAAGGCTATAAATCCAGTAAGCAATACGGCTATTATTTCTATTGGTATAATCATAATTGTCCTTTTATAGTTTCTGTTTCCGGATATAATATCATTTCCAGTTCACTTGTAATTATCAACTCAAACTCACCATCCTCATTTGCTTCCGGCACTTCGGCATAAGTAAGCGTATCGCTTTTTTCTTCAGGAAATCCAAGCAAGGCGTTGAACTGCTCAATAGCTGCCTGACATTCTTCTGATGTGTGATATTTTAGTGTTCTCATTTGTTATTTATTTTATCAATCTTATATACCCGCCTCTTGACTTAGCCACATTTTCAAAGAATAAGGTTGCTCCTGATTGATAAGGATAAAAAACCAAAGCATTACTCACTGATTCTGTCATAGTCCAAATGTTCTGAATACTACTTAATGACGAAAACGTACCATCAGTTAATCTTTGACCGCCAGCAATAATACTCAACCCACTTGAATTATCCGCACCAGAATTGGGCGACCCCCAATAGGCAGTTCCTGCAACTTTCATTTTACCGCCCGAAATAGAATCTCCACCAAGATAAGTTGAAAGTGTTGTAGCATCAGTTTGCACGTCTACTCTCCATCCCCATAAAGCAGTAGGATTAGCTGTGTTATAATAATCTATATCCATTTGAAGTAATTTAACAGCAAACCAATTATACAGTTTACCATAAATTTCTCCAACTGCTACATCATTGTTATAATGACACCACATTGCTGCTGCTTTAACTGCTGCATAAGTTTTCTGTTCTGTTGTTCCACTTGTTGCATCATATATAGAAGTATATAGATTTTGAGAATCAGACCACCCAACCTCTTGACAAGAAAATTGACTTAAAGAGCCATTAAATGTTAGTGCTTTTACTTGAACAAAAGAAGAACCTATAGCATTAACATAGTAAATATATGTTCCTGCTGCTGTTATATTAATTGGAAAGTAATTACCAATACCCAAATAAATAGCATATAATGAACCTGATATATAAGTTGAAACTGTAATGGTTATTTTATGCCACTTTCCTACTGAAATAACAGGAGTTTGATATATAGATGCATCAGAACCATTTGCAACCATTGTTGCTGCTCCCCCACCTATTGTCCATGCTCCTCCTGTTAAAATCCACGTAGCATTTGTAGTAAAATTGATATTAGCCAATTTTTCTACATTACTTGCAGCTTGCATCTCTTGTATAAGATTACCTTGTGGAGTACAAACAGCTTCGTAATTACTTGTTGTCCACGTTTGAGTTCCTATTACTACATTACCCATTTCAGGATAAATAGTTCTTAGATAAGTTGCTTCATTAAGTACTTCTGTTGCTGTTAGTGCTTGAGAACGGATAATGTGGCTTTTGATTTGACCTTTAAAAATTCTTGCATCTATAAATCCAACATTAAGTCTATCTAATTTTGGAGCTATCGAAGCGGTTACAGTTTGAATAAAAACTCCATTAACATAAAGAGAGAATGATGTATTTATATAGACTAATGTTATGATAACATTTTTACCTATAAATAGTAAAGTATTAGAACTACTAAAAGCATAACGTAAGCCACCAAAATATACAGATATTTTATTCTCTGATAAGAATCTAAAAAACACATCACCACCAATAGAACTATCTCCACAATAAGATTGATATAAATCAGAAGTATAATTCCAATTCAAAACAGTAGTTACACTCCAAGCATCACTTGCACTAAAACTAATAGTGGGATGTGTCATATAATTAGAACCACCATTTGCATTCTTTAAACAATACCTTTCATTTGGTGCAATGTTTCCACTCAAATACGGCTGATTTACGGCTGTTGATTGAGTTGCATCGTTCTGTAAACTTCCAATATCATAACATTTGCTGACATAGTTATTTGCTCCACTTACACGGATTTTGTTACCAGTTAGTGCAGGGCAATATAGCAGTTTAATAGAATCTTTGCGCTCTTCGTAGTATCGTTGCAGTGCTATAAGTGCCTGCACATCGCGCGGCTCAGCGCCACCATCGTAACGAATACGGTCGAGATGTGGAGCAACTGAACGCCTGTATATTTCTCTACTCATAGCGGCTTAGTTTGAAAGTTCGCAATCAATTACGACAGTGAATTTTGTCGAGTTTGCAGAAGGAGTGAATCCGTCTACCGTTTCTAATATGAAAGTAATATCACGACCAACCGGATTTGTTACCATAACGTTATAGTCATTCATTCCTACAGTTCCCATGTTACCAGTTCCCATCACTACCGGAATAGCACCTATACGCTTTGCAGAGTTTTGATAACTGATTGAGAAAGCGGCATTATCGGCTATAAATGCGCTTGGAGTATCTTTATACAAGTGCAGATTAAATTTCTTACCTGCCACGCCTGTGTCTTCGGTTTGAATCCTACAGCGTACAATCTTAACCCCTGAACCGATAGCCTTTGCCACGTTCAGAAATGGTTTGAAGGCTGCTGTTACATCTGCCACAACATCATTAGCTGAGTACACGGTTGTATTTGCTGGGCGGGTTATCTCAATTTCAAAGGATTTAAGCTGTGTTCCACCGCCATTTTGAACTGAGCTATTGATGGTATTAAGTAAGGTTTTAATGTCATCAAGCATCATGTTACCATCTTGCTGTATTTCAGATGTAGCCAATAAACCTAATGCAGCTGTTTGAGCATCTTGTTTGGTTGCTGTAGCTAAATCTATTAATTGTTCAGCCCCGTTTACGATTACGGTTTTTTCGGTACCGTCTATTATAGTTATAGCCATTATTTCACAGGTTTAAAGTAGGTCTTAATCACTAAAAGTTTTTTGTTTGCATCCGTATCACCAAACATTATTGTAGTTGGTTCGCCAATGGTTACATAAGGCATATTATCGAATGAGAAGCTAGAACCGGTTGTAATTAGAATATTATCATTTATATACACCGGGTCAACACCTGTATTTTTGAAAAACAGACAACTAAAACCATCTGCCAGGATGGTAGTATTTTTTGTTATAACGTTGTTTGTAGTTTTTGCTATGTAACTCATATACTTAATTATTTGATGATAGTTTTTTGAAAATCCAATATCCGGCCGCTCCCAATAGTATAAGCGTTCCGGTACTAATTCCCAACGCTTCAGGGAGTGTCATTTCTGCAATTTTTTTTTTAAGTACGTGTCCACATACGCGCAAAATTCCGATACCGTAATTTGATGATTGTGATTCATGTCAATAATAGGATTGTACTTTGCTACCGTTTCGGCTGATAGGCTAGAAGTCTGAGCAACCCAATCATCAGCTTTTCCCAACATAGCAGGGAAAAATACACATTTGTATAAATCGTAAACTGAATGAACCCGACCCGTAAACGGTTTGAAATACAGGTAAACAAAATAAAGCTGCTGTACATTTGTCAGATTGTAAAGCGCATCAACTGTAGTTCCTAGTCCTTTGGCTGTTGAGGGCATAAACTGGATAAGCCCGGTTGCTTTTGTTTTCGGGTTACGTGCCTTTTCGTTTACCCGGCTTTCGGCATACATAACGGTCATCAACCATTCAGGGTCTAAGCCTAAAAGTGTGCAATAACGTTGTAATTCAGCTATAAAAGCATCCTTGTTTGTTTTAATTGAATTTTCAAAAATCATAATCGTTTTTTTATTGATTGCATAACTGTAATAGCAAAAGCGTAGTACTTTGCCGGATTTGGATTGTAGCCTGAATTGACAACTACCGCTAAAAACCGTTCTGGATCATCGGCATAATCAAAAGCACCTGCGTATCTGTTGGAACTCAAAAGACGTGCGTAATCTTCAAAACATTCGCCGGCACTATTATAAGCTTTGAAATAACGTCGAACCAAATAATGATATAACCCATCTGCTTTATTATAGGCTATTCTAATGATTGATGGATACCACACATTCGGAGATGAATGTTTTTCAACAGTTTTAAGCAATTGTTTTTGTCCTGAATAATTATCGGGAGCTGTATAACCAAAGAAATTAAACGACGGTGCTTTTGCACCCCAACCACTTTCGGCGGCTGCCTGTGTGAGTGTTACAATAGCCGGAATACCCCAATCCTGCTCAATCTGTTGTGCAAGTGGCATATAGCGTTGTATGAATAATTTCGGTGTCATTTTTACAATTTTCTATCTAAGAAATGATAATAATGTTATTGCTCCAGTGAGCCATGCCATCCAACCTTTACTTTTTGCCGGAACTTCACCGGGACCAGGAGGAGGAGTGGCTAATACTTGTTTTTTGTTGATAACTACATCAGATTGTCTTACCCAACCAATAGCAGAACGATCACATTCTACTAAATTGGTTTCAACCCAAGTAATATTTTTTGAATCAACAAAATAGTTTCCGGATGCAGTTCCTATTTTCGTACTTCCTTTTAGAATTGTCCGGTCATAGCTTCTTATACACAAACCCCTATCATATTCAGGTTCAATATATGTTTTCACCCAGGTACATTTAATTTGTACCGGCAAATTTTGAAGTGTTGAATCGAATATTTTATCAATAATATTCGGTCTATAAGGCTGTTTTATTATTCCGCTCATTTTATTGGTCTGCTTTGAATAAATTTATCAATCAATGTAAAGCCCAAAAAACCGATACCCAAGTATTTAGCCGTATTCAGTAAGGAGTTACCCGATGCTGCATCGGCTATTCGTTGCGCATTTTCTTTATTTTCGGTAACTAATTGTTGATACTCTTCAGGTGTTAGCTTTTTCAGTAAAATAGATGTCAGGTCTTTAGAGTATGATATATCCGTTTTGCTCTGACTGTGATCTGATTTGAAAAGCAGATATACAATACCTGATAATAAAATACCGAATACAACTGAAACCACAATGTAAATTACTACCGGTGCAATACCAATACCCGGATCAGCCATAAAGTTCGTAAGTTGAGGACTGTATTTGTCGAAACCTGTAGGCGATGCCGTTTGCTTCTTATCCAAAAACATGGAATCAGAAATATGTTTATCACGTGCCTGAAGATTGGTTTGAAGTCCAACTAATCTACTACGGTATTCATTGGGTATATCCATGTTAGCAACATCAATTTTATCAATCAATGCGGCACATAACAGGTTATTTTCCAGAATAGTTTTATTGTTGTTGATCAGTTCTTGCATCATGGCATCAGTGCCGGTTTTCTGCCTTATCTTTTCAGCTGAAAAATGAGTTATACCACCGTTATCAATATATCCAAATCGATGAATTGCACCTGTATCATCTTTTAGATACGCTTAAAATTCAATCTGATAAAAA
>CAIKTE010000237.1 GCA_903830285.1 uncultured Chitinophagaceae bacterium
TGGCAAAGGTAAGGTTTGACAAGTTTTTAGCCAAATGAAATTGTAATTACACGAATTCAGGCCGAATTACAGGAATTGAATCGTAAAATAAATTACTGAAGCGGTCAAGTTTTATTGCCACGAATGCACGAATTATTTCATTCGTGCATTCGTGGCAATTTGTATTAAATTTTGGCTTAAATGTGTTCGTAGACTAGCTTTTCATGTTCTCATATTGCAGTGGAAGCCCAAAATTCCCCGTTTTACATAGGGCGATCACTTCCTGCAGATCATCCAGTTTCTTGCCCGTAACACGAATGATATTGTCCATAATAGCGGTCTGAACCTTCAATCCGGCATCCTTAATGGCTTTTACGATCTTTTTGGCATCTTCCTGCTTCAAGCCATTTTTTACGGAGATCTCTTTCTTCACCACTTTGCCGCTGGGATAAGCATCCTTGGTAAAATCAAATGAACTGGCATCTATTCCCTGCTTCATGGAGCGGCTTATGATCACATCCAATACCTGCTTCATCTTCATGTCACTCTCCACTTCTACCAAAACGATATAATCCTTTTTATTGAGGTCGATCTTCACCAGACTGTCCTTAAAATCAAACCTGTTCTGAATTTCCTTTTTAACGGTATTGATCGCATTATCCAATGTTTGCAGATCAACTTTACTGGCAATATCAAATGATGGCATATATAAAATTTTTACAAAGATAAGAAGCTGTTTGAGTTGTTTGTTTAGAATAAATTATTGCAATTTTTTGAGCGAAACGAGGCGGATTTTGCAGCCATAGCTGGTTGCCTATGGCGAAAAATCCAACGATGTTGCAGCCAGAAAAGTGCAATAAGAGATATCAAATAAATAACTCAAACAGCTTCATCTATGTAACGAGTTTATTACATTCACATTCCAAAACAAATTTACATGAGCCAAAATATTCATCGCAGGGAATTTATCAGAAATTCAGGACTTGCCGGATTATCTGTCGGTTTATCCATCAACCATCTCAGTGCATTTGTCCCTATCCAGAAAACCAAAGTGAGGATCGGATTGATCGGTGTGGGTTTACGCGGACAGGAACATGTACGTTTAATGGCAGAAAGAGATGATGTGGAGATCATTGCCATGGCCGATCCCGATAAACAAATGATGGCTGATTCGCAACAGATCATTGCCAAAGCAGGAAAAAAAGCAGCCATTGAATTTGGCACTGGAAATACTGATTATAAGAATCTCTTGAAACGTGATGATATCGATGCCGTGATCATTGCCAGCCCCTGGGAATGGCATATGCAACAAGCATTTGATGCAATGCACGCAGGAAAGATACCGGGTGTTGAAGTATGTGGTGCAATTAGATTACAAGATTGCTGGAGCTTTGTAGAAGCTAGCGAAGAAACAAGAGTTCCATGCATGATCTTAGAAAACGTTTGTTACCGCAGGGATGTAATGGCTGTACTGAATATGGTTCGTCAGGGAATGTTTGGTGAACTCTTGCATTTACAAGGAGGGTATGAACATGATCTGCGAGGCGTTAAATTCAATGATGGTATCACCCCTTATAATTCAGGTGTTGAATTTGGTGCAAAAGGTTTTAGCGAAGCCAAATGGCGTACACAGCATTCTGTAGATCGAAATGGTGAACTCTATCCAACACATGGTCTGGGACCTGTGGCAACCATGATCGATATGAACAGAGGTAATCGATTAACAAAACTTTCTTCAGTTGCTACAAAATCTAGAGGCTTGCATAAATATATTCTGGATCATCCCAAAGGAGGACCCGATCACCCCAATGCAAAAGTGAATTTTAAATTGGGTGATATCGTTACTACACAGATCCAAACAGCCAATGGTGAAACGATCGTTTTAACACATGATACCTCTTCTCCCCGGCCCTATAATCTGGGATTCCGTGTTCAGGGAACTGACGGCATCTGGCAGGATAATCATGCGGGAGAATTCAATGCTGGCATGATCTATTTTGAAGGGAAAGGCAAACCGCATGTATGGGAGAATACTGAAGCATACATGAAACAATACGATCATCCGCTTTGGAAAAGATATGAGAAGAAGGCTGAAGGTGCAGGTCATGGCGGTATGGACTGGTTTGTAGATAATGCCTTTATAGAATGCATCAAACGCAATGCAGACTTCCCATTGGATGTGTATGATCTCGCAACATTGTATTCTATAACGCCTTTATCTGAAAAGTCTATTGCAGAAGGTGGTACTTTGCAAATGATCCCGGATTTTACTAATGGCAAATGGCAGAACAGAAAACCTAGTTTTTGTTTGGGACAAAATGATTATTAACGAAGTCAAAGGTCAAAAGTGAAAAGATAAAATTTCATGATTACTGATTGCCCGTTCCCAATTACTAATTACTAATTACAAAAAAACAAATTATGCTTACAACAACACTACAAGAAATATTTAAAAGAGATCTTCAGAAATTGAAGACTGAAATAGAGGCATATCAAGATGAAACCAATTTGTGGGCCATTGACAGATCCGTTACTAATTCTGCCGGCAATCTATGCTTGCATTTGATTGGCAATCTGAATCATTTTATCGGCGCACAGTTTGGTAAGACAGGATATCTAAGAGATCGTCCGCTTGAATTCTCAGACAAGGATGTTCCTAGAGAAATATTGATACAAAAGATCAATGCTACGATAGATGTTGTAGATGCCTCACTTGCTAAAATAACGGAAAGCCAGTTGCAGGAAGATTATCCTTTAATCGTTATGGACGAAAAAAAGAGTACTGAATATTTTTTGATCCATTTAGCAGCACATCTTTCTTATCATTTAGGACAGATCAACTATCATCGCAGATTATTGGATTAAATCGCAGATTATTGGATTGAATCGCAGATTATTGGATTAATTTATGATTTACAAGAATCATTGATTGGAACGTTTTAGTTTTTAATCGCAGATTATTGGATTGATTTATGATTTGCAGGAATTCTTAATCGGAGACTTTTAGTTTTTCTTTTTTTAGTTTTTAGTTTTTTCCCTTTAGTTTTTTATTGCCTCCTGATATTCTTGCAGCAGTTTGATCTGGTTTCTTGCCCGCACTAAATTATGTGTCGGGTATTTGCAACCATAATACACATCATTGTTGATATAATCGGCCAGGAACCGAATGGCCTGCATGTAGATCAATACCTCCCCTGAAAGAAAAAAGCTGTCTTTCTCATAAGCACTTAGCACATCTCCCATCCCTGTCAAATAACCATCCTGTATGGACCGCAGGAAATCTTTACGAACAATGACCTTATTGAGATCAGCTTCTTCTTCAGAGACCGGACAAATATAAGTTCGCATCATATCGCCTGCATCGCTTATAAAATAACCGGGCATGATGGTATCCAGATCGATCACACATAATCCTTTATTTTTCTCATCGAATAATACATTTGATATTTTAGTATCATGGTGTGTCACCCTTTGTTTCGCATCGGGATGCTGAATGAATGTTTCGAATTTATCTACGATGTTTTTTTGTGACTGAATAAATACAATATCCTCTTTCACTTCCTTTATCCTGTCGGGATTCCCGTTCAGGATCGCTGTTTCAAATTGATGATATCTCAAACTGAGATTATGGAAATCAGGTAATGTTATTTTCAATTGTGAAGTATCCAATCCATTCAGCAAAGCAGTGAATTTCCCA
>CAIKTE010000238.1 GCA_903830285.1 uncultured Chitinophagaceae bacterium
TTATCCGCAAGGAAGACCAATTTATGAATACCATTTTTATGAGAATGGTAATAAGAAAAAAGCCACCACGTATGGTAAAGATTGGGGTGTTTTTGATACATGGGCTTTTTATGAAAACGGAAAACTTTGGGCACATGTTTTTAGAAAGAATTCACTTGATGTGACTGAAAACGCTGCATTCGACGAAGATGGAAAATCAATGCCCGATTATATTTATGAAAAACCTGCTGAATTCCCCGGGGGAATTAGAGGTTGGCAACTTTATTTACAGAGAAACCTTAATAGAGATCTTGCCGCTAGAAATGGCGCCCCTCACGGCAAATACACCGTATTTGTAACATTCATAATTAATAAAGATGGTCGAGTCACTGATGTTGCTGCAGAGAATGACCCTGGTTACGGAACAAAAGAAGAAGCGGAAAGGGTCATTAGGAACGGGCCAAATTGGGAGCCTGCGATTCAACTCAACAAACATCTTATATTTCGACAGAAGCAAGGAATCACATTTGTAATATCAGACTAAAGAAAATTTTAAAAAAAATAATTTGAGGTAATGAGTTTTAAATTATTGATATTTTTTGTTTTCATTTCATCATTTGCAATTTGTCAAAATAAAAAAATTGACACTGCAAGGTTGATTGATACAACTGTATCACCAATTAAAACGATTACTAGAGTTCAAATACCTGCTCAATTTCCGGGCGGCCTATCAGCTTGGCAGAAATATTTAGGTGAAAATTTAGATAGAGATGTGGCAAAAAGAAATAAAGCCCCTTTTGGAAAATATTCAGTAGCCGTTAGCTGGATAGTTGACAAAGAAGGTAACGTAACAAATGTTACTGCAGAAAATGACCCGGGTTATGGAACAAAGGAAGAAGCCGTACGAGTCATTTCAAATTCTCCAAAGTGGTTGCCAGCAAAGCAAAACGGAAGAGATTCAATTTATAAACACAAACAATCAATTTCCTTTATAGTCCAATAAAAATTATTAAAAACATTTCAATACTTATATATGGAAACGCTTGAAATAATAAAAGATCAAAAAACTGAAATCAAAGAACCGGTTTCTATATCAGGTTCACAGGCAGTGCTGGAAGCATTTATTGCTGAAGGTGTGCATACCATTTTCGGGTATCCCGGTGGTGCCATCATGCCCATCTATGATGCATTGTATGATTATAATGATAAACTGGAACATATTCTCGTACGTCATGAACAAGGTGCCATTCATGCTGCACAGGGCTTTGCAAGAAGCAGTGGTAAAGTTGGGGCAGTGTTTGCAACCAGCGGACCGGGAGCAACAAATCTAGTTACAGGTTTAGCAGATGCCATGATCGACAGCACTCCTGTTGTATGTGTTACCGGACAAGTGTTTGCACACCTGCTGGGAACAGATGCATTTCAGGAGATCGATGTGATCAATATTACTGCACCCGTTACCAAATGGAATTATCAGGTTACTGACGCGACTGAGATCCCGCATATATTGGCGAAAGCTTTTTATATCGCCAGAACAGGAAGACCAGGACCTGTATTAATTGATATCACCAAGAATGCACAAATACAGAAATTCGATTATGAAGGTTATACGAAATGCGAACATATCAGAAGCTATCGCCCCAAACCAATTGTACGTAAAGAATATGTGGAAGATGCAGCTAAACTGATCAATGAAGCAAAAAAACCTTTTGTGATATTTGGTCAGGGCATTATTCTGGGCAAAGCAGAAAAAGAATTTAAAGCATTCATAGAAAAAGGAGGATTTCCTGCAGCATGGACAGTGCTTGGATTAAGTGCCATTCCAACTGATCATCCTTTAAATGTGGGAATGCTCGGTATGCATGGAAATTACGGACCCAATGTATTGACCAATGAATGCGATGTATTGATCGCGATCGGTATGCGCTTTGATGATCGTGTTACGGGACGTTTGGATAAATATGCAAAACAAGCCAAAGTAATTCATTTGGATATCGATCCTGCAGAGGTTGATAAAAATGTAAAATCAACTGTTCCTGTTTGGGGCGATTGTAAAGAAACATTACCCATGCTTACCAAACTGATCGATAAAAAAGAGCATACAGAATGGTTGAATAAATTTCATGAATTCACACAAAAAGAAATTGATATTGTTATCAATGATGAACTGAATCCAAAGACCGAAGTAATGACCATGGGTGAAGTGATCAAATCGTTGAATGAACTCACCAATGGTGATGCCATCATCGTTACAGATGTTGGACAACACCAGATGGTTGCTTGCCGTTATGCAAAATTCAATCAGTCAAAAAGCAATATCACTTCAGGTGGATTGGGTACGATGGGTTTTGGTTTACCAGCTGCTATCGGTGCTAAATTAGGTGCCCCCGAAAGAACAATAGTTGAGATCGTGGGTGATGGCGGTTTCCAAATGACCATTCAGGAATTGGGAACCATCATGCAGTATAAAGTGGATGTGAAGATCATCATTCTCAATAATCAGTTCCTGGGAATGGTTCGTCAGTGGCAGCAATTGTTCAACGATAAACGCTATTCGTTTGTAGATATTCAAAGTCCCGATTTTGTACAGGTAGCCAAGGGTTATGGCATAGCAGGGCAAACTGTGAAAGACAGAAAAGATCTGAGATCTGCATTGCAGGAAATGTTGGAACACAAAGGGTCTTATCTCTTAGAAGTAATGGTGGGAAAAGAGAACAATGTATTCCCGATGGTACCACAGGGATGCAGTGTAAGTGAAATTAGATTACAATAATACACCCCTATCCCCTAAAGGGGAATAAGGAGGAATGACCATTAAGTTAAGTGATAGAATGTCATGTTGTCCCGATGTATCGGGATCGAAACATGATTTTAAAACAAACTTTTCGTTCAATACTCTCCGAGGGCCTCAGAGTGACAATCATTATCTAAATGATATTACATTAAAAGAGGAATTGAAAAGAAAATTAAATAAAGTTGATTAAAAAATAAAAGTATGAGCAACTCAAAACAAAGTGATACTGTGATACACACACCTTCAGGGATTGTGGGCAAACAGGATTTTACCATAACAGTGTATACTGAAAATCAGGTTGGTTTATTAAATCGTATTGCCATTATTTTCAGCAGAAGAAAAATAAATATTGAAAGTTTAAATGTGTCTCCGTCTGAAGCAGAAGGTATACATCGCTTTACGATTGTTATCAGCGAAACAGAAGATGTGGTAAGAAAATTATGTCTCCAGATCGAAAAACAAGTGGAGGTTTTAAAAGCTTATTACAATACCAATGAAGAGATCATCTGGCAGGAAATGGCATTATACAAAGTGCCTACTGATATCATAGCAGAGAAAGCAAAAGTGGAAAGATTGTTGCATCAGCATGGTGCAAGAGCAGTGGTGATCAGAAAAGATTATACCATTTTTGAAACCACCGGGCACAGAGAAGAAACAGAAGGCTTAATAAAAGCATTGGAACCCTATGGACTGATAGAATTTGTACGCAGTGCCAGAGTAGCCATCATTAAAGCCAGTAAAGGCTTCCATGAAAAGCTGAAAGAGTTCGAACAAACAGAACCCGGCGAAGAATTAGTAGAAAATGAATTCTTGGATAAACAGGATGAAGTGTTTACAATGTAATACCCAACTCCTAAATAGACAATTTGATTAAGTTAAGAAATAGGATGTCATGTTGTCCCGATGTATCGGGATCGAAACATGATTTTAAAACGAACATTCCGTTCATCACTCTTCGAGTACCTCAGAGTGACAATCCTTAACTTAATTAAATTGTCCTAATGGAGTAATGAATCTTATAACAATTATTATTTAATCCCCCTCATTGAGATGGGGGTAAACAAGAAAAACAAAATGGCAAATTATTTTAACACGCTTTCATTAAGAGAAAAATTGAATCAATTAGGTGTATGTGAGTTTATGGACATCAGTCATTTCAATAATGGAGTGAATGCATTGAAAGGAAAAAAGATCGTGATCGTTGGTTGCGGTGCACAGGGTTTAAATCAGGGATTGAATTTAAGAGATTCAGGTTTAGATGTTTCTTATACTTTACGCAAAGAAGCCATTGAAGCAAAACGTCAGTCATGGAAAAGCGCTACAGAAAATGGTTTTACTGTTGGCACATATGAAGAATTAATTCCTACAGCTGATCTCGTTATTAATCTTACACCCGATAAACAACATACTTCAGTGATCAATGCGATCATGCCATTGATCAAAAAAGGCGCAACACTTTCTTATTCCCACGGATTCAATATCGTGGAAGAAGGAATGCAAATAAGAAAAGACATTACGGTAATCATGGTTGCACCAAAATGTCCGGGTTCTGAAGTTCGTGCAGAATATGTGAGAGGCTTTGGCGTACCTACTTTAATTGCGGTACATCCTGTTAATGATCCTGAAGGAAAAGGCTGGGAACTCGCAAAAGCTTATGCAGCGGGTACAGGCGGGCATAAAGCCGGTGTTTTAAAATCATCTTTTGTTGCTGAAGTGAAATCAGATCTGATGGGTGAACAAACAATTTTATGTGGACTCTTGCAAACAGGTTCTATCCTTTGTTTTGATAAGATGATCGAAAAAGGAATTGAAACAGGCTATGCTTCCAAACTGATTCAATACGGTTGGGAAACGATCACCGAAGCGTTGAAACAAGGTGGTATCACTGCTATGTTCGACAGATTATCCAACCCTGCTAAAATAAAAGCATTCGAATTATCAGAAGAATTGAAAACGATCATGCGTCCATTGTTCTGGAAACATCAGGATGATATCATGAGCGGAGAATTCTCTAAGACCATGATGGAAGACTGGGCAAATGATGACAAGAATTTATTGACATGGAGATCAGAAACAGGAAACACAGCATTTGAAAGATCAACGGTAACTGCTGCAAAGATCTCTGAACAGGAATTCTTTGATAATGGTCTATTGATGGTTGCCATGGTAAGAGCGGGTGTTGAACTGGCATTCGAAACAATGGTGGAAGCAGGTATTAAAGCCGAATCTGCTTATTACGAATCATTGCACGAAACACCATTGATCGCAAATACCATTGCACGTAAGAAATTATTTGAAATGAACAGAGTGATCTCTGATACTGCTGAATACGGTTGCTACTTATTCGATCATGCATGTAAACCATTGCTGGGTAATTTCATGAAGAAAGTAGAAACAAATATCATCGGCAAGAATTTCAATGAAGGAAAAGATAATGCTGTTGATAATAAGAAGATCATTGCGGTGAACAAAGCCATTCGTTCACATCATATCGAAGTGGTGGGTGATACATTGAGACAAGCAATGACCGCCATGAAATCGATCAGTACGGGAGCATAAAGCGGAAATATATTTTACTCGAGCGGTTCTTTCATAACAAAGAAGTAACCTGCAATTGGAATAAAGAAAACCATTAAGAGTTTATAAAACCTGTATTCAGGCACATTCCCAAAACTTGCTTTTACAACATAACGTATTGCAAAGAACATTTGAATGCAACAGATATAATATAAAATGGTTTGAAGAATTGGCATATTGAAATTTACTACTAAATATAATTAAATATTCTAAAGTTACAAACTTTAAGACTGGTATTTGAAAGAGCAAATGCAAATAAAAAAACCTACATATCAACTCAATTTCAAGGAAGCATCTGAGAGGTTACGCCGTGTTGTTACTAAAACGCCGTTACAGCTCAATCATCATTTATCCAATAAATATCAGTGCAATGTTTATTTGAAAAGAGAGGATCTGCAGATAGTTCGTTCCTACAAATTGCGCGGTGCTTATAATATGATGGTGAGTTTACCGGCCGGTCAACTGCAACGTGGTGTAGTTACAGCCAGTGCAGGTAATCATGCGCAGGGCTTTGCATACAGTTGCAAAAAATTGGGGGCGAAAGGTGTGATCTTCATGCCCATTATTACTCCCAAACAAAAAGTGAATCAAACAAAAATGTTTGGTGAAGACAGCATCGAAGTAAGATTGACGGGCGATACATTTGATGATTGTGCAGTGGCTGCCAAAAAATTCACGGAAGAAAATAATATGGTGTTCATCCCTCCTTTCGATGATCATAAAATAATCGAAGGTCAGGGAACCGTTGGCGTGGAGATCTTAGAAGAATTATCAAATATTGATTATGTATTTATTCCGGTGGGTGGTGGCGGATTAAGTGCAGGGGTAGGATCTTATTTTAAGACGATCTCTCCTCAAACAAAAATAATAGGACTTGAGCCCGAAGGTGCACCTGCCATGTACGAATCTTTAAAAGCTGGACATCCTGTAACACTCGAATACATCGATCGATTTGTGGATGGTGCTGCTGTTAAACGGGTGGGCGATATCACTTTCTCAATTTGTAAAGAAGTGCTGACTGAAGTGCATCTTGTTCCCGAAGGAAAAGTCTGTTCTACGATCTTAAAATTATACAATGAAGATGCGATCGTTGTTGAACCTGCAGGTGCATTAAGTATTGCCGCTTTGGATGCTTATGCAGATGCCATCAAAGGAAAGACAATTGTATGTATCGTAAGTGGCAGTAATAACGATATTGACCGCATGCCCGAAATAAAAGAACGTTCATTACAATATGAGGGGTTGAAACATTATTTCCTAATCCGTTTTATACAACGCCCCGGTGCTTTGCGGGAATATTTGAATGATGTGTTGGGGCCAAATGATGATATTACCCGTTTTGAATACATGCAGAAAACAAATAAAGAAGCGGGCCCTGCATTGGTGGGAATTGAATTAAGCGACAGAAGCGACTATGATGCTTTGATACAAAGGATGCGATCGTATAATATAGATTATTCTGAGATCAATAAAGATGACGCATTATTTAGTTATCTCATCTAATCAAGTGGATAAAATATTGGATAATTCGATAGGTAAATTGGCTTTTTTTGAATATTTTTGAAAGCAACGATTGCTTGCCGAAATAAGACTTTACTCAGTTATTATAAATTACAACAATGGCAAGTACAACAGGACTATATGATCCCTCTTTTGAGCATGATGCATGCGGTATTGGTTTTGTTGCCAACATAAAAGGCAATAAATCACATCAGATCATTTCTGATGCACTCACCATTTTGGAAAACATGGAACATCGTGGTGCATGTGGTTGTGAGAACAATACAGGAGATGGTGCAGGTATCATGATACAAACACCTCATGAATTTTTCTTTGACGAGTGCGTGAAATTGGGTGTACACCTTCCTTCCTTTGGGAAGTATGGTGTAGGTGTTTTATTCTTTCCGAAAGACATTCGATTGAAAGAAGAATGCAGGGATATATTCAGCAGCTCAGCAGAGAAATTAGGATTGGAAATTCTGGCTTACAGGAAAGTTCCGGTGAATCCAACTGATATAGGACCAACTGCATTATCAGTTGAACCTGAGATCGAACAGGTATTCATTGCTTGTCCTGATTATATCTCAGCTCCGGAAGCATTTGAAAGAAAATTATTTGTGCTGCGCAATTATGCCCAACACACGATCAATAATGCTGTACGAAAAGATGCGATCGGCTTTTATGTTGCATCATTGTCTTACAAGACTGTTGTTTATAAAGGGCAATTAACAAGCTTACAGGTTAGAAATTATTTTCCTGATCTCAGTAATAAAAGAATAGTAAGTGCATTTGGATTGATCCATTCAAGATTTGCGACCAATACTTTCCCATCATGGAAACTGGCGCAGCCATTTCGTTATATTGCTCACAATGGAGAGATCAATACTTTACAGGGAAATTTGAATTGGCTGAAGACAAGTGAAAAAGGTTTTACATCTCCTTATTTCTCCAAAGAAGAAATGGATATGTTATTGCCCATCATTTTTGCAGGACAATCAGATTCAGCTTGTTTGGATAATATGATCGAATTACTTACCATGTGCGGAAGAAGTTTGCCACATGTGATGATGATGCTGATACCTGAAGCATGGGATGGCAATGAAGCAATGAATCCTATCAA
>CAIKTE010000239.1 GCA_903830285.1 uncultured Chitinophagaceae bacterium
AAAGGTCTTCATAGTTTATGGGAGTCGATGATACCAGAAATTGAGATTGCTAATTATAGCTTGTATTCAAAGCATAAGGCAAAATATTTGAAGCATCCTGAACAAGCGATCTGGAGGGCAGTTCGAACAGCAGCTGCATTGGTTCCTGAATTGTTGACAAAAGAGAAAGAAGTAAGTCTATCATTTACAGATGCGCAAAAATATCGCATACAGTTACGCAGGGGTAAAGAATATAAGTCTTATACCAGTGAATTTGCAAAAGCATATGCTTTATCATTAAAAAACAGCATTAATAATCAGTTGCTTTCTTCAGCGAATTTAATTGCTGACTTTTATTATACAGCATGGGTAGATGCTGGCAAACCTAGTCTGGATGCACTTCATAAGGAGTTTGGTAATGCCGATGCGGAAATGATGAAACAAGAGCAGAAGCTATTTCAAAAGAATACTTTAATCTCTTCAGATAAATTAATTGCAAAAAAATCAACAACAAAAGAAGAGTTCTGATTATGCAAATTGTTGCGCACAGAACAAGGCACATTTTTCGCCGTCCATAGCTGCACTTACAATTCCACCAGCATATCCTGCACCTTCCCCACAAGGATATAAGTTTTTAATTTGTGGATGTGCAAATGTGTTTGCATCTCTAGGTATTCTTACTGGGGAAGATGTTCTACTCTCAGTAGCAACTACCACTGCGTCGTTGGTGAGATATCCAGGCATTTTTTTTCCAAATGCCTTAAATCCTTCTTGCAAACTTTTATGTATAAATGTGGGCAATACCTCAGAAAGATTAGTAGAATGAATACCTGGTAAATAACTATTAGATGGAAGGGTAGGTGATATTTTATTGTTGGTAAAGTCAACCATCCGTTGTGCAGGGGCTACTAGTTTTCCGCCTCCTGCTTTAAAACACGTTTGTTCAATAGCTGATTGAAAATACATTAATAATAAAGGATTCTTTTCGTTCTTCAATTCGTTAGAATCAGGATTAGTTTTCTTAAAATAATTGATGGCATCATCCAAAGCAACTTGTACAACCATTCCACTATTTGCATATGGATTATTTCTTTTACTGGGGCTCCAACCGTTTACCACTAACTCTCCTGGATTAGTAGCTGCCGGAGCAATAATTCCTCCAGGGCACATGCAAAAACTGAATACACCTCTTTCTGCAACTTGTTCGACTAATCCATAGCTGGCGGGAGGTAGATGCTGGTCGCGAATGCTGCAATGGTATTGAATACTATCGATTAATGATTGAGGATGTTCGATCCGTACACCCAAAGCAAATGGTTTTGCCTCAATTAGTATTTGCTGCCGGTGCAACAATTCAAAGATATCACGAGCTGAATGCCCTGTTGCAAGGATTACCGCATCTCCATCATATTTATTTCCATCAGCTGTTTCAACTGATTTAATGAGGTCATTTTCTATTTTGAAATTGGTGACTTTTTTTTCAAATAAAAATAGCCCACCGCAATCCAAAATTTGTTTTCTAATAGCAGTAATAATCTGGGGGAGTTTGTTAGTGCCGATATGTGGATGCGCTTCATAAAGTACATTTTCTTCTGCACCATATTGGAAAAGAATATTCAGGATTCTATTGAAGAGCTCAAAAGGCTCTACGAAACAGCCGGCGCGGCAGCCAGGGAAATAATTATCCAGAAAAGGGATAAAATTGACCCGGCGTTTTTTGTCGGATAAGGTAAAGCCGGTGAATTAAAAGCTCTCGCGGAATCAAAGAATATAAAAA
>CAIKTE010000240.1 GCA_903830285.1 uncultured Chitinophagaceae bacterium
CCGGGAAATGGTTTGTTTACCGGTTATAACGGCGAACAATATCCTGCTACGCTTCGTTCTATGTACGATGCCAACAATATTTACTTCCTGTTAGAAGTAACAGATGCTAATAAAAGTACTGTAGTTGCACCATGGTATTTCAATCCTTCTTTGAATGTAAGCGGTAAAACAGGTTGGGCAAAAGAACCAAGCAGCAAAACATTAGACGTGAATGGTGTAATGACAAGAGATGGTTTTGGTGAAGATAAATTTGCAATGCTTTGGAATATCGATAACAGCACTCCAAAATTTGCAGCACAAACATGTTATGCTTCTTGCCACGTGTTCACTCCCTATCTGGATTATTCTCAAACACCTGCTGCCATGGTATCTAATGCCAATAACGGTAATCACTATACCAATGGACAGAATGAAAAAATTGATATGTGGTGGGGTCGTTTAGGCTTTATCAGCAAAGACGCATCCTTAAATCAAATGGATGACAATTATCAGGATTGGGCAGGTGGACCTGCTTTTTCAAGTTTAGTAGGTGGTAATTTGAACGGAAGGCATGTTGATGGTATCTATATGGATGGAACCGCATCTACAACTTGGCCCTACAAACCAAACTACACTGTTACTCCTGCAAACCAAGGTGAATTTGGTAACACTCAAAATTTAAAATTAGACGGAACCGGTGCTTCTGTAGCAGTTCCATTGTGGGTAATTCCTAATGCAGCAAGCACAAGCGGCTTCCTTTTAGCTTCTGATACATTGAGTTCAGGTTCTGCCAAAAAAGTAATGGCAGTAAGTTCTGCAGGTGTATTGACTTTAAGCAATGGGGCAACTATTGATCCTAATGTGGGTACTGCTTATCAGAGAACAGGTGATGCAGTTACCGGCCCAACAGCGGTAAATTATATCCCTGCGTATATCGGATTACCATTGATCGGCGGAAGAGCAGATATTACTTCAGCTGCAGTTTACACAGCAGGAAAAGGCTGGACCATAGAATACAAACGTGCGTTAAAGACAGCCGATGTATTGAAACAGGATATTGACTTTTCAAGCTTGCAGGATCAGGTATTCGGTGTTGCATATTGGAACAAGTCTAATAATCAACATGGTATCAATCCAAATCTAACCTTAACATTTGCTAAATAGTGTTTGGCTGTTCTTTCAATAATTTAAAAAAATAAAGATCATGTCAAAGAAAATGATAGGAACGGGATTGTTGATCGCTGCAGCATTTATGCTGATCATGGTGGGTTGTTCTAAAACAACCACTGTGGTCATGGATAGTGGAACTGCAGTAACAACAACAGTCCAATTCACAAAAGATATTGTACCCATTCTAGCAAAGAACTGTGCCGTAACCGGATGTCATAACGGAAGCGTTAAGCCAAACCTTACATCTGCGTTAGCTTATAACTCTCTTGTAAGCGGAGGTTATACTAATACGGGAAATCCTCCTCAAAGTGAAGTGTATTTGTGGCTGACAGGTAAAAAATCTGCTACGATGCCATTGGGTGCTCCCAACAATCCATCAAATATTAATCAATTGATGTTGGCCTGGATCAAACAAGGTGCTAAAAACAATTAAAAAAACAATCATGAAAAAACAAAATATTCATTCATCATCAATTTCCGGTTTTGCCAGGGTATTGTTATTAATTGTACTCTGCGGCAGCTTGGGTAGCTTGATGGCACAGGATTCTACGGCCCCGGCGGCCCCTGTTGTTAAAAAGAAATCCTTTGTAAAAAATACTTTTGAAGGAAACTTCCTGATCGATAATCAAACCGTAATGGTTCCCATTAAAGGAACATTTGAATTTGATATTCAACACCGATTTGGAACTGTGAATAATGGCTTCAAAGACCTATTTGGAGTTTTTGCCACTGCTAACACCAGAATAGGATTTAGTTACACTTTTATGAAAGATGTGCAGTTAGGATTTGGTGCGATCAACGACAAAATGCAGGTTGACTGGAATTTAAAAGTTGCTTTGCTGAAACAAACAAAAGATGGCAAGATGCCTGTCAGTGTTACTTATTACGGTA
>CAIKTE010000241.1 GCA_903830285.1 uncultured Chitinophagaceae bacterium
AAAGGAAAAGGAAGCGATAAGCTGATTATCCAACGCAGAGATGGTAAAAAATTAGCTAAGTAATTAGCTCAGAAAATAAATCACTAACAGACCAGTAAACTTATAACTATTATGGGTCGTTCGATTAAAAAAGGTCCTTACGTAGACGCAAATTTAGAAGAGAAAATTGTTGCGATTAACGATGGTAAAACAAAGAAGGGTGTTATTAAAACCTGGAGCCGTCGTAGTACAATTACTCCAGATTTCGTTGGACACACTTTTGCAGTTCACAATGGAAACAAATTTATCCCTGTTTATGTAACAGAGTTTATGGTAAGCCATAAGTTAGGTGAATTTGCTCCTACTCGTAACTTCAGAGGTCACGCAGGAACTAAGAAATAAATCATTTTTGATCATTTCGAAAGAAGGATCTCAAATAAGAAACTAAAAGAAAATGGAAGCAGTAGCTAAACTGAACAATTATCCTACAGGTCCACGCAAAATGCGTTTGCTGGCCGATGTGATCCGTGGCATGGAAGTGGAAAAAGCTTTGGCCATCTTGGAACATCACCCACAACATAATGCAACACCATTAGCAAAATTGCTGAAGAGTGCCATTAATAACTGGGAGCAAAAGAATAGCGGCGCAAGCGCAGCCGACAGCAGCCTGGTAGTTAAAACAATATTCGTAGATGGTGGTCGTGTTTTAAAACGGATGCGCCCTGCACCTCAAGGTCGTGGCTACAGAGTTCGTAAGCGCAGCAACCATGTAACATTAATAGTAGATTCTAAAAACTAATTGTAAAACCATTATATGGGTCAGAAAGCAAATCCAATTGGTAACAGGTTAGGTATCATCCGCGGATGGGAAAGCAACTGGTATGGTAGCAAGAAAGACTACGCATCAAAGTTGATTGAGGATCATAAGATCCGTACTTACTTGAATGCCCGTATCAACAAAGGTGGTATCGCAAAGATTGTAATCGAGCGTACCCTCGGAAAATTGATCGTAACTATTCATACGTCTAAGCCAGGTATTATTATCGGTAAAGGTGGTGGAGAAGTAGACCGTATCAAAGAAGAGTTGAAGAAATTGACCGGTAAAGAAGATGTGCAGATTAACATCCTTGAAATCCGTCGTCCAGAATTGGATGCGAATATCGTAGGAGACACAATCGCTCGTCAAATCGAAAACCGTATCAACTTCAAACGTGCCACTAAAATGGCAGTAGCTTCTACACTTCGTATGGGTGCTGAAGGAATCAAGGTAAAATTAAGCGGCCGTTTAGGTGGTGCTGAGATTGCCCGTTCTGAAGAATTCAAACAAGGTCGTGTTCCTTTGCATACTTTCCGTATGGATATCGACTACGCTAATGTGTTTGCTCAAACAGTATATGGTAAAATCGGTATCAAAGTATGGATCTGTAAAGGTGAAGTATTAGGTAAGCGTGAATTGAATCCAAATTTTGTTGGAGGTAAGAATGATTTGAGCGATAGAAGACCAGGAGAAGAAAGAAGACCAGGTGGTGATAGAAGAGATGACAGAAGAGGTGGTGGAGATCGCGGTGGAAGAGGCGGTGGAGATAACCGTGGTGGTGGAAATGCTGGTGGTGGAAGAGATAATAGAAGATAATTTAAGGTACTGGTGCCGGTAACGGACATCGATAGTAAATAAAGTTGAATAACCTTAACTGTAACAAGTAACGGTCATCCAAAAAACAAAATCAAAATGTTACAACCTAAAAGAAGTAAACATAGGAAACAGCAGAAAGGCCGCATTCGCGAAGTAGCAAAGCGTGGCACTACTATTTCTTTCGGTTCTTTTGCTTTGAAAGCGCTTGAACCAATCTGGTTAACAAACCGTCAGATTGAATCAGCTCGTCAGGCAATGACCCGTGCAATGAAAAGAGAAGGTAATGTGTGGATTCGCGTATTTCCTGATAAAATCGTTACCCGTAAGCCAGCCGATGTAAGGATGGGTAAGGGTAAAGGTAACCCTGAATTCTGGGCAGCAGTAGTTGAGCCAGGTCGCATCATCTTCGAATGTGATGGTGTTACTGAAGCAACTGCTAAAGAAGCTATGGAACTAGCAGCACAGAAATTACCTATTGCAACTAAATTCTGTATCAGAAGAGATTTGCAAGCTTAATCAAAAAACGAATTTGCAATGGCAAACAAACAAACATACAATTTTAATAAAAGCGTGAAAGAGCTGAATGTTTCAGATCTGAAAGCTAAGATCTCTGAAGA
>CAIKTE010000242.1 GCA_903830285.1 uncultured Chitinophagaceae bacterium
AAACATTCGTTTTATGGGCTTTTTATTGAGCGGACAAAGAATTCTTAATTTACCTGACCGATTCATTATGTTATTCAGATAATAATTAATTTTAAAGACTTCCATCGTGTAGCATTAGATGGATTAAAAAAAATAGCAATCATGTTCAGATCCATTCAGGCAAGAATTGCAACTGCCATTATTTCTTTATTGATCCTTGTATGGATAGACAGCCATGTTGTAGCTGAAATTTCCCTTGCAATATTTTACCTGATCCCGGTGATCATTTTTTCTTATCAAAATACTATTCCATACAGATATTCAATTCTTTTCGGCATCATAACAACTTCGGCATGGTTTATTATAGACTATTATACAAATTCCTATTCCTCAGAGATCAATCAAATCATTAACTGTATTCCGAAATTTTTGATTTCTATTATCACAGCAGTTGCCATACATCAATATTTTATTGAGAGAGAACTTCGGAAGACCATTGTAGACCAAAAAAAGGACCTGGAAAATGCCAATCAACAATTAAAGGAAAGCAATACTGAATTGAATAAATTCATCGGCATGGCTGCTCACGATATTCGTAATCCTGTTGGAAGTATTCAAATGTTTGCAGAAATGTTAATGGAAAAAGAATCCATCACCGAGGAAGATAAAACCTATATAAAAATGGTAGAAACGGCAGCCGGCCATTCGCTGCAGATCTTAAACGATACTTTAAATATCAGTAAGATCCAGTCAGGAACGATCTCAATGAATAAAAAAAAGACAGATTATATTTCATTCATAAAAGAAACGATTGCCCTGAATAAGTATCTGGCAGATAAAAAAAATCAGACCATTCATTTCGAGAGTACTATCGATGAATTGGAAATAGAATTCGATCAAAGTCGTTTGGCACAGGTGATCAATAATTTGATGACCAATGCTATCAAGTATTCCAATATGAATACAAGTATTATTGTAAAAGTAGATTACTATGGAGAAAAAAATGAGATGGTATTGACCAGTATTAAAGATCAGGGTTTAGGCATCGATGAAAAATATCATGCCACCCTTTTTGATCCCTTTACTACTACAGCCAACCAGCCTACCAATAACGAATCCAAAACAGGATTAGGTCTTGCGATCGTGAAAAAGATCGTGCAATTACACGCTGGTTCGATAGGCTTTACAAGTGAAAAAGGGAAAGGCTCAAATTTCTTTTTTTTCATTCCAATAGCTTAGTAAACAACTTTGTTTATTTTATTATTTCTTCTAAAAGGTTAGCCCGTAATGTTTTGTCGCTGGCTTTTAAATGATCGTTTCGTTGCTTGAATGATAATATGCATCTCGTTTCTTGATCAGTAATTTTATGGAATTAAGCTTTGAAAATAAATGTTAAATAAAACCTCAATTATTTATTTTCTATAAGCGGTAACTTATAAAACTCTTCAGCGTTTTACTTTGTATGTAATATCATACAGATGCTGTTTAAAACAAGAGCCACATTTGCTATTTTTCTATTATTGGTTGTTGCAATTACTGCAACAGCACAAACTCCTGTTCCTAAACAAATAGTTGCAAAACGAATTGTGGGTTCTATCAACATAGATGGTGAATTAAACGATTCAGCATGGCAAAATGCACCTGTGGCAAAAGATTTTGTTGAGTTGCGACCCAATCCATTTAAAAAGGAAAGCAATGTAAACCGGACAGAGATCTATTTCTTGTACAGCAATGAAGGTGTCTATATAGGAGGTTATTGTCATGAGGCGGCAAAAGACAGCATTGCAACGGAACTGGCAGGCAGAGATGGCTTTGGGAACAATGATTTTATCGGAATTATATTTGATACTTATAAAGACAAACTGAATGGTTTTGAATATTTTGTCACTCCACTCGGCGAACAGATGGATGCAAAATTTTCTCCTAACCCTAATGGTAACAGCGAAGATTTTAGTTGGAATGCAGTTTGGAAATCTGCCTCTAAACTTAAAAATGACGGATGGACATTTGAAATATTCCTACCACTTTCTGCGATCCGGTTTAGCACAGCCAATGTTCAGGACTGGGGTTTGAACATTGTAAGAAGAAGACAGAAATCATCTGAACAATTATTCTGGAATCCGGTAGATCCCAATGTAAATGGATTTCTGACGCAGGAAGGTTTTTGGACGGGGCTCGAAAACATTAAGCCGCCTATACGTCTTCAATTCTCGCCTTATCTTTCTACTTATATCAATCATTATCCCTATAATGATCCGGCTATCAGTAATACAAAAAGCAGTATCAATGGAGGGATGGATGTAAAATATGGTATCAATCAAAGCTTTACTTTGGATATGACACTGATACCCGATTTTGGTCAGGTACAAAGCGACAATCAGGTTTTGAATCTCACTCCTTTTGAAGTGAAGTATAATGAGAACCGAAGCTTTTTTACGGAAGGAACGGAATTGTTTACCAAAGGAAATCTTTTCTATAGCAGAAGAGTAGGTGGTGTACCCATTCATCACGATGATGTGGTCAATCAGCTGGCCGGCAATGAACATATCGTCGACAATCCAACTGAATCAAGATTATTGAATGCATCTAAAATATCGGGACGTACCAGAGGGCAGTTAGGTATTGGTTTTTTTAATGCCGTTACAGAAGCAATGTACGCTACCATAGAAGATGATAAACATAATACACGTACAGTTCAAACAGCACCACTGACCGATTATAATATCGTTGTTTTGGATCAAAGTCTAAAACATAACAGCTCTATATCCTTCATCAATACTGCTGTGATGAGAAGCGGCAGTGATTATGATGCTGATGTAACTGCTTTTTTATTCGATCTTAATAATAAAAAGAATACTTACGAATGGCAGGGGAAGATCGCTACGAGTTCTCAGTTTGGTTTGAACGGGCAAAATACCACCGGCTATTCTCATAAGACCTCTTTGGGTAAAACAAGCGGAAGATTTAGTTTTCAAATTACTCAGGAATTACTGAATGATAAATTCGATATCAATGATCTGGGCATTTTATCCTATAATAACTACCTCGATCATAATCTCTATCTCGGCTATAAATGGATCAAACCTACCAAGTGGTACAATAGTGTGTACCTGAATTTTAATGCTGATTATATGAGAAGATATTTGCCTTCCGACTTTCAGAGCGCCGATATCAATATGAATGTAAACGGACAATTGAAAAACCTGGGTTATGCATTTCTAAGTATTTGGTATGATCCTACAGGAAATGATTTTTATGAACCCAGAACTGCGGGCAGGGTATTCCGCTCATCAGAAGCAAAAGGTATCGATGTTTATTACGGCAGCAACCAGGCTAAAAAATACAGTTACAATGTAGAACTGTTACATGCCATCAGAACGTTAGAAGATGGGCGCCGTTATGATGTTCGCCTTACCAACAAATATCGGTTCAATAATAAATTATCACTTGAATACGATCTATACTATCAGTTCATTCATAACAGCGTTGGTTATGCAGATATAGATGTGAATGATATTATTTTTGGCAGGAGGGAATTAACTACCACTGAAAACATTGTGAATATCAAATATAATTTTACCAAAAAGATCGGAATCACAACACGTATCAGACATTATTGGAGTAAAGTAGATTACAAAGAATATTTCACTTTGCTTCAAAACGGCGATCTGGGAAAGAATAATACATATACCGGAAATGCCAATAACAATTACAATGCATTTAATATTGATGCTGTTTTTAACTGGGAATATGCGCCGGGAAGTTTTATCAATGTTGTATGGAAAAATGCTGTATACACTTCAGACAACAATGTAGACCAAAGATATTTTCCTGATCTGGGTCAAACTTTAAGAGCACCACAAAACAATAACCTCTCTTTCAAGATCCTGTTTTTTATCGATTATCTGAAATTGAAATCAAAATCAAGTTTCAAAGCATAGTATTTTCTGTTCCATAAATAGCGGGTTGCATTTTTCAAACAAAACCAGTTGCTGTTTATTGTGCATTGCCACATTTAACGTCTGCATAATTAAAAATACAATAGAACTTATTTGTCCCACAATAATTCAATTAGTTCAGTAATTTTATAGACTAACAACATTCAATATTTAATTGCAATTCACTTTTTTTTGATAACATGGGGGATTCTGTTATCATTGTTTATGCCCTCAATTCTCTATGAATGAGGGCTTTTTTTATGCGGAAACACACTGATATTATTTTTTATCCCTTCAGCAAATCTTTCTTTTTACTTGATTAGAATTTTGGTCTATATATAGTTCAGGATTTATAATATTAATATAGAAAAGAATCAATATTCTAATATCATTCTGACACTTACAGGTAAGATCGGGAAACTTGATGATTTATGCCTTAGACAATTCGTTCTTGCAAATATTCCATAAGTAAAAACCACCCGATAAGTTAGATACCTGTCCATATCCGTTTTGCAGTAAAATTCTTTGTGCCAGATATCCTCTTAATCCGGCTTCACAATAAATATAGATATGTTGGTCTTTAGGTATTTCTGTTATTCTTTCCCTGATCTCATCCACAGGAATATTGATGGCACCAGCAATATTGCCTGCTGCAAATTCATCTGCTCTCCTAACATCGATCAACAATCCATCTTTCGATTTATTTTCCAATTCATTCCAGTAAAATACATGTAGTCTTTTCAGTAAAATATTTTCTGCAACAAAGCCTGCCATGTTAATAGGATCTTTTGCCGAAGAATAAGGCGGAGCATAAGCATGTTCAAACTCTGCCAATTCATAAATGCTGCTTCCTCTTTTGATGGCTGAAGAAAGAATATCTATTCGTTTATCTACTCCGTCGAAGCCGGCTATTTGAGCACTGTATAATCGCCCATCTTCAGGGGAAAATGCTATTTGAATACTCATTTGTTTTGCACCAGGATAATAGCCTGCATGCGAACCGTTATGTGTGGTAGAAACAATATGTTTGATACTGGCTGCTGTTAAATGTTTGGAAGCCGTGCCTGCTGTTGCAACGGTCATATCAAACACTTTTACGATCGCGGTATTGATACTGCCATGATATTGCTGAAGATTTCCCAGTACCATATTATTGGCACATATTCTTCCCTGTTTATTAGCCGGACCTGCGAGATAAGTGATCATGGTTTGCTGCGTGATGGGGTTCTTGAATTCGATCGCATCACCTACTGCATAAATATCGGGATCGGAGGTTTGCAAATATTCATTCACCCAAATTCCTTTTGCATCTCCTATTTTTAATCCTGCGGCTGCTGCTAATCTTGTATCGGGTTTAACGCCGATAGAAAGAATAATAACATCTGCATCGATCACATCGCCAGATTTCAAATGAACTTTTAATTGATCTGCAACTTTGGTGAAACTTGTTACGGTAGAATTTAAACGCAGATCCACATTTTTAGAGCGAATATGTTGTTGAACAATCGCCGCAATAGGAAAATCAACCGGCGCCAGGATCTGATTGCCCATTTCAATGATGCTTACATGCAGTCCGAGGCCATGTAAACTTTCCGCCATTTCCAAACCAATGAAACCTGCACCTATTACAACTGCTTTCTTAACATTTTTTTGCTGAACATAGCTCTTGATATAATCCGTATCGTTTACATTTCTTAATGTAAAGATCCCTTCGTTAATGATTCCCTGTAATGGCGGGCGAATGGGTTCAGCACCCGGAGATAAAACTAATTTATCATAACTCTCTTCATACACTTCTCCTGTTCTTTGATCCTTTGCGGTGACCTTTTTTGCAGTTGGATCAATAGCAGTTACTTCGGTCTGTACTCTTATATCAATATTGAATCTCTGGTGAAAGGATGCTGCTGTTTGTACAAACAATTTATTTCTGTCTTTGATCACATTGCCGATATAATAAGGCAGACCGCAATTGGCATAAGAAATATATTCCCCTTTTTCGAAAATGATGATCTCGGCATGTTCGTCCATTCTCCTTAATCTTGCTGCAGTACTTGCACCTCCGGCTACTGCACCTATAATAATGTATTTCATCGTACTTGTTGATTCAGATGGCAAAGTTGCTGCTGCCAATTCTTATTTAGTGTGACAACTATCACTTTTTTTTGGGCTGTTAGCAGTTAGCAGTTGGCTATTAGCCATCAGCTATGAGCTAGTTTCTTCTCCAAACTACTCCAGCCACCGCCGTTATAGGCTTCAATACCTGCATTCTTTAAAGCTGTTACGGCCATGCTGCTTCTCCCGCCGCTTTGACAAACAGCGATCACAGGTTTCTTTTTTTGTTTGATACTTGGAATTTTTTGCGTGATAGAGGGAAGTGGAATATTGATGCTGTCTTTGATATGCCCGGAACGAAATTCTTCAGGTGTCCTTACATCAATGATCACCGCTCCGTTCGTATATAATTCTTTTAGATAAGCTGCTTTCTTGCTTCCTCCGAATAAAAGGTCTAATAATCCCATGATGATAATATTTACAGCAAATATTCAGAACTAATGTTGAAATGGAAAGTGATAAAAGTTACACTGTCAATTATTTTACAGGTATTGTATCTTTTAATTCGATCGCATTTCTGTGCAGTGAAACAATATTTCTCTGTTCCATCTTTTTTAGTAATCTGGAAATAACTTCTCTGGAAGAATTTAATTCATCTGCGATCTGTTGATGAGAAAGCTGTATGCTGTTGCTATTATTGATCGCTGCATGACGTTGCAGATAAAACATCAGTCGTTCATCCATATTTCTGAATGCGACCTGATCGATCAACATCAGTAGTTCTTCAAAACGGTTACGGTAAGTTTCCAAAACAAAATAATACCAGCTCTTGTATTTGCTCATCCATTCGTCCATTAATTGAATAGGCAACATCAATACTGTTGTGTTCTCCATTGTTTTTGCCATCACTTTACTGGCTTCCATTTTTGATGCACAAACCATGGTAATGGCACAGGCTTCACCCGGTTGCAGATAATACATTAAAAATTCATTACCATCTTCATTCTCTCTGAAAATTTTAACCATCCCTTCCAGCACAAGCATGGTGCTTTTAACATATTGTCCAGTACGCATCAATATTTCACCGGCAGGAATTTCTTTAATGCTTCCCTGTTTTTCAATCTGTTCCAATAAAGCAGGTTCTAGTTGCGAGAAGAGTTTGTGAATGGGCTGGATCATGATTGTAAAAATACCGATTTGTAGCTGAAATAATAAAAGACCTGATATCAGTATTGAACTGATAAAAGGTCTGACCATTTTATAGAATTAAGAATAAATACTAATCTTTTTTGCAGGTATTAACACCAAGCAAAGTGTAGAGTGGACAAAAACTGATCACGCTGGTTAATAGAAAAATGCCGCCAATCACTAAAAGGATCATTCCAACTGTACCGGTAACTGGTTCGGTCTTTGTAAAATAAAGTACTGCAATAATAACAGCAACTAAGATTCTAATCGCTCTGTCGGCAATGCCCATGTTTTTTTTCATTTGGTTTGTTTTAAGGTAAGCAATGATTTGATGGTTTAAGGTAAAACTAATTTTTGGGAAAGGGGAATATGGTGATTTATGTCACAAACCACTTAGTACCGGACTGAACTGTAAAACTTTTATGTAAAAGCTGTCGCCTTTTTCAGTTAGGCCTGCCGGTATTTGTTCGGCCGGGGTTCGGTTGAGGTTCGACCATCCTTCGTTGGATCATGAATTTGGACTTTCAGAACCGGGAATCTGGATTCAGGAGAAATTTAAATCATTTATTGTTTTCTATGACCTGCTGTAGTTGTTTGGCCGGCAAAACACCGCTTTGTCTCCATTTAATGCTTCCTTTTTTAAACAGTATTAAGGTAGGAACGCTCTGTACCTGATAAGAAGAAGCAACAGCAGGGTTTTTATCTATATCGATTTTTAAAATAGTAACGGCATCGCCCATGGCAGCTTTCAATTCTTTTAGAATGGGTGCCATCATTTTACAGGGACCACACCATTCGGCTGAAAAGTCTACCAAAACAGATTTATCTGATTGAATGATCTCTGAAAAACTTGCTGCCATGATTGTTGGTTAATTATTATTAAAACTCCCATCTGAATTCTATACAAGGTAAATCAAAAAACAGGGGTATCATTATTCTGTTTTTTGTTTTTCTTTTTTTAACAATCCAAATAAAAGCGAACCTATAAAAGCAAAATAGATGCTGCTGTTTCTCGGGTTCGATGTGATCATGCATGTGCCACTGCTGCAACCAACGAATTTCCAATACAAGAATCCTACAACTGCACCAACTACCGCGCCCATCAGGTAAAGCTTATATTCTTTAATGAACTTCTTCATAAGTTATCGTTTCCTCTTTTTTGTTTTCCTGTTTTTTATAAGTAGGAGCTGCACATCCATTCGCGCCGCAGCAACCAATATTCGCAACGGTCATGCCTAGTAAAAAAAAACCTGCAATGCTCATGGCTGTATCATGAACAGAAACTGCCTGTGCAATAATGATCACACTTAATACTAATCGCAGTACACGCATAAAATTCCAATTGCTTAATAATGATTGAAACATAGATATAGATTTTAATTGTAAAGAAATTGTTTCATGTTTGATAGGCCACCACCGTTAAAAACATCTGTAAAGCCGGCCTGTTGTAAAATGCCTACCGCCATTGAACTTCTTCCGCCCGATAAACAATACACAACGATCGGTCCTGACCATTGCTTTATTTCATCTAACCTGAAACTCAGTTCATTCACAGGTATATTTATGGCACCGGGAATATGTTCCATTGCAAATTCCATCGGACTTCTCACATCCAGTAAGGAAGTAGTTGATGCGTTTAATAATTCTTTCATGTTTTGCATATCCATTTTTTAAGTTGCACAAAGATGTTGTGCGGGGATATTAATAATAGTGACTCTTGTCACCAAGTATTTTTACAGCAAGCTATTGAGCAAGAATTTGGCTGCAATTGCCATTATTACAGGATTTAATAGCCTGCAAACAAAATTAAATGTGAAAGGCATATTGTATATAAGTTTTGCTTTGTAGATTTGAAGAGGTTATTATTAAAAATAAAATGACAACTATGACAAACGTAAAAATTGCAACAGCCATATTTTTTGGAAGCATTATTTTTTTTGCATGCAGCAGCGGCGAACAAAAAGAAAATGTAGTAGAGAAAAAAGATACAGCAGCTATGCCTGCATCAAAACCCGATCCCGTGAAATTCACCATTGCTATGGTAGATAATGCAAAGGATCCAACCTGCGGAATGCCCGTGAGTGCCGGGATTGAAGACACATTGCATTACAATAACAAAGCCATCGGCTTTTGTTCCAAAGAATGCAAAGACGATTTTGTGAAAAATGCAGCAAAAGCTTTTGCAGCAGTGGAATGGAAAAAATAAAAGGAGCAATATGAAAAGATGTCTATTAATTGCGGGAATCATCTCTCTGTCTGTTGCAGCAGCAACAGCTCAATCAAATACACGGGAGTGGAAAGAACAAACACAATTTCATGGGGTTATGAGTAGAAGCTTTCACCCTGCTGAAGAAGGTAATTATGCCCCTTTGAAACAGAAGGCTGATAGTTTGGTTATGATAGCAAAACTTTGGAATGCATCACCTGTTCCTGTTGGGTACAAGACGAAGGAAACAAAAGAAACTTTGAATAAATTGGTTTCAAAATGCACTTCGGTACAATTGGCAGTAAATGAAAAGAAACCTGACACAGACCTGAAAAAATTAATTACGGATGCGCATGAAACTTTCCATAAGATCGTGGAAGAATGTACTGATAAAAAATAAAAAGAAATCCCGCTATTAGCGGGATTTCTTTTTATAAGATCTGGCAACTATTTTTTAGTCGTTGAAATAAAGTGAATGAAGGTTTTGAAAATAGGAATTAGGATCAGGAACAAAGCGATCATCACCAGTATGCCTGAACCTGTAAATACCGTAAAATAAGGTTTCAGGTGATCCATGATAACAGCAAAGAAATTCTTTTCTTGCATATCCATACTCTTTGCAATGCCGCTGCCTATTAGAGAAGCCCAGAATATCAGCAATGATATATTCAGTAAAACGATAGCAAAACCAAAATATTTTTTAAATCTTTCCATCATCGTTTCATTCATCTCATCCAGGATAAAAAATACCGAACCTAACAGAAGCATTGTGTTGATACCAATAGTTGCACCCATGGCATGTGCTACAGTAATATGAGTTCCATGTGTATACAAATTAATGGCAGGGACTGAGATGATAATGGATAATACTAAATTTAAAAATATCCATCCATCTGCAAAAGATAGTAACCTGAATGGTAAATGATGGTACTTGAGTTTTGCTTCAATATAACTTTTCCTAAAATTGTAAATGATCTTTCCGATTATCAATAATTCAGTCATACTGATAATGAATGAAACATCTTTTACGATATGTGAAGAAGGCACGATATAGGTATGATGTCCCCAATTGAACATTAAATTGGTTAGCCCGAGAAAATAAAAGAAGAAAGCAGTTTTTGATTTGTTAATGGTTTTATCGCCCGAAATAGATTCCATCACAAACATGGAAGTACCGTATACCAGCATGTTCCAGGCGCCTACCATCGAGCCAAGCGCTTTCCATTGTACTGTAAGATCTCTTACGATATTATTATTGAAATAGGGCAGAAGCCAGAGATGCGCTTCAGTCATGGTGATGAAATAGAAGATCAGTCCGGTTGACCAGCTCCACATATACACAGGCGCATGATTAAAAGAAAACGGGATAGATTTAAAAAAATTGATCATGAATAAGATCCATGAACCAAGAATGATCAAACTGATCCAAGGGGGGAACTCCAGATATTCCCTTCCTGAAAATTTTCCCGCAAAAAAGAAACTTACAATGATCAGCAGAATGAATGCTTGCAATGAAAAATGAACAAGCCCTAATTTAACTGAATACAACTTTCTGCCTGAGGCAGCCGGTAAAAAATAGTAAATGCAGCCTGACGCTGTAGAGAAAATAAAATTGATAACAAGATAAACATGCAGGGGCCTCGTTTTTTGAAATGCCAGTTGCTCTTTTAAAAAGGGCGGCAATATATATTGCAATCCTCCAATTGATCCAAAAAAAAGACCGATCAATAAGGAACTTAATCCCAATACAATAAATAAACTGCCGATTTTTTTATGATCCATACTATTTATTGTTTTTATAAGTGCTTGCATTTTGATCAACATATTGCAGAAAAGCGATCACATCATCCACTTCCTCTTTTGAAAAATGAAAATTGGGCATTCGTGCCCCGCCATATTGCAGAAAAGTTCTTGCATAGATGGGGCCTCTGTTCTTATCTGAAATAACAGTGGTTAATTCAGGACCTAAAAAACCGCCCATGCCAAATAGTTGGTGACAGGAAGTGCAATTGTTTTTTTGATAAATAATTTTTCCGGCCTGTTCCTGTAAACTCATTACCGATGCAGTATCGGTACCATCGGTATAAACCCAGGCAGAATAAGTGATATATGAAATGAATAAAACAATAAAAATGCCTGTCTTTCTCAAGTTCTATACAATTTTAGTAGACAATGAAAGAATGGGCAAATTTGCTTTTTATGCCGCTAAATGAATATGATATATATCATGTTTTTAGTAGAGCTGAAGTAAGTGTTTGGAGATTGTTTAATTCAAGTAAAGAGTTTTTCAGCAGAAGCGTCTCGAAGACTTAGCCACTTTGTTGCATAGATGTAATAGCAGCTTTGTGTATCTGATCCTTTAGAATTGATCTTATTCAAGCCTGAATAAAACCTGATATTCTATTTTTCTTTCAATAATACTTCTCTTGCTTTTAACAGGGCTTCTCTGGTTGCCTTTGAAACTTTCGGATAAGCAAGATTGAGTTTTTGAAATTGCTGATAAATAACCGCACCAACAATGACTCTTGTGTACCATTTATCATCAGCGGGAATTACAAACCAGGGTGCGTAATCTGTGCTGGTATGACTTAATGCTTCTGCATAAGCTTTTTGATAATCGTCCCAAAATGATCTTTCTTTCATATCTGCAACAGAAAATTTCCAGTTTTTCTTAGGGTCATCCACTCGATCGATGAATCTTCTTTTTTGTTCATCCTTAGAAACATGCAAAAAGAATTTTAAGATGATGGTCCCATTCTCTGATATATTCTTTTCAAACCGATTGATCTGGTTATAACGTTCTTCCCAGAATTTTTTATCGATATCTTTTACGGATTGTATATGAGGTAATTTTTCGTTGAGTATGAATTCGGGATGCACTTTGGTGATCAAGACATTTTCATAATGCGAACGATTGAATATCACGATCTCACCTCTTGCAGGAAGATCTTTATAATGACGCCAGAAATAATCATGCGTTAATTCTATAGACGATGGAGATTTAAAGCTGTATACTTTTACGCCTGAAGGATTTAAGCCTGACATCAGATGTTTGATGGTGCCATCCTTGCCTGCTGCATCCATTGCCTGCAAAACGATCAATATACTGTGTTTGCCTTCTGCATATAATTTATCCTGTAGGATACTCAATTCCTGAATGCCCTTTTCCAAAATAGCCTCACCCGTTTTCTTGTCTACCACTTTCTTCTTAATATCAGTCTTAAAATCTTTTAAAGAGATCTTTTTGCCCGTTTTAACTTTGAAATCTTCTGTATTGATTATTCTCTTTGCTGCCATGATCGGAGATTTTATATGATAAAAAATGTCTTATTAAAGATACAACTCTTGTATTCTATTTTCTTTTTTCTACCCGAAGGTTTTATTAGCTTACAACGTCTAATACTTTAAACAGGCATTCCTTGAACGAAACGGCACTGATAATTGATCTGAAACAGGGCAATGCTCAGGCTTTTACCCAATTGGTGGAGGCCTATCAGCATTTGGTTTACAGTACCATCTTGAATATAGTGCAGCAAGCCGAAGAAGCCGAGGATGCCAGTCAGGAAGTCTTTGTGCAGGTGTATCAAAATATTAAAGATTTCAGGGGCGATTCAAAACTTTCTACCTGGCTGTATCGGATCGCTGTTTCAAAAGCTTTGGATTGTGAACGGAAGAAGAAAACAAAGAAAAGGATCGGATTGGTAAAAAATCTGCTTGGCATTACAGAAAAAGAAGAGGAAACGGCAACAGATTTTCAACATCCCGGTATTGTATTGGATAATAAAGAAAGCGCAACTGTTCTATTTAAAGCGTTAAAGCAATTACCCGAATCACAACGCATCGCTTTCACCTTAATAAAAGCTGAGGGACTGAGTTATGAAGAAGTAAGTAAGGTAATGAACGTTTCAGTAAAAGCAGTGGAAGCTTTGATGCACCGAGGAAAAGAAAACCTTCGAAAAATATTAAGTAATTATTATTCAGAAAAATGATAAAACATTTCTTATGAAAAAAAGTGTACAAGACATTGAAAACATTCTGAACAGCTTCGATGGTATGCAAAGAGCTGAAGTAAAACCGTTTTTCCATACCCGTGTAATGGCAAGATTGGAGAAAGAAACTGAAGCGGAAAATTCATGGATGCCTGTTCGTAAACCCGTATGGATTATTGCAATACTGAGCTTTCTTTTTCTTACAAATATCTATCTCATCTTCCAGCAGGTAAAGCAAACTAAAACATCGTCTTCAAGCGAAACATCTTCATTGCAAAGTTTCGCAAGCGAATATCATTTGAACAGCACAACCAATTATTGATAAATTTTTGTTATGAACAATATTGCAAAAAACAGATTATTGACAGCCCTTGTGATTTTATTATTACTTGCTAATGCTGCAAGTCTGGCTACTTACTGGTGGACAAGAGAAAAACAAATATTATTACCGCCACCTCCTCCGGGAAATGGAGGAAGCGCTGCGGCTGATTTTCTGATCAAAGAACTGAATTTTGATGCAAAGCAACAATCAGCATATCAACTGTTGAGAGAAGAACATCAGCAAAAAACAAGAGCAGCACGTGAAAATGTACAGGAATCAAAAAAAACCTTCTTTGATCTGCTCGATAAAGATTCAGTAAATAGTTCCTTGTTGACAAGATTTTCGGAAGAGATCGGAAAGAATGAAGGGCAACTTCAGTTATATACTTTTGAACATTTCAGAAAAGTAAGGACATTATGTAATGCAGAACAACAAAAAAAATTCGATTCTATCATTCAACAAGTATTACGGATGATGGGAGGACAACAACAAGGCCCGCCACCGCCTCAGCATATGGGTGGTGATCATCTGCCTCCACCCGATCAAATGCATGATGGCCCGCCTCCACCCGAGAACCCGCCACCCAAAGAACCAAAATAATAGTGTATCATTATGCCATAAAAGTGATTGAATAATACGATCACTTTTTTATTGTCCGGGCGTTAACAAAACATTCTCATTTTTAAGCAAAGGATTCTTTTCGGCATTGCATCTAATTTATAAACCTAACACCATGAAGAATATTTATTTCTCGATCAGCATTGCTGCAGTAGCAATTGCCTTTATTTCTTTCTCCTGTTCAAAAGATTCGGCAACTGCATCTAGTAGCACAACAACTGCATTACCTGATGTATTTAAAAAATTTGCTTCCACCATTCAGGGAACCAGTTTGCAGGTTTATGTTGAGGGCAATTATGTGGTGATAAAAAGTAATGGTTTGCCCGATCATAAAAGCCCTTATTATAAAGGAACGCAATGGGCATCCAGCATGTATGAAGCATATAATGGCAGCAATTCTGCATGGAGCCAAAACCCTAACACGATCGCATCGCAGAGTTTGGTCTTTAAAATCCCTATAATTCCTTCGAAGTCTTCAAGCGCCAATGATACACCACTCGGCCCGATGGGTGTTGCCATTAATGGTGTTGCCATATTTAATCAATATGCTGCCGGAAGAGTAGCGTTAACATCAGAGATCAATTCTTTTGATGAATACAATGGACATCCGCAAAACACAGGGCAATACCATTATCATGTTGAGCCAACATTTATCACCGGCAATAAAGGTAAAGACGCGTTGATCGGGTTTTTATTAGACGGTTACCCTGTATATGGAACAACAGAGAACGGGAAAACCCTTACCAGCGCAGATCTAGATACTTATCATGGACATACAGGAGTAACAGCAGATTATCCAAGCGGCATTTATCATTATCATATTACAGCTGATGCTCCGTATATCAATGGTGTTGGTTTTTACGGAACACCGGGAACAGTAACGCAATAAATTTTGTAGCTGGCTTTTCTGTTTCAGCGATCATTTGTTGCCCTGCCTGCAGGTAGGCTGGTTGGACACTTTTACTCCATTTCCTCATGGATGGAGAGATTATACAGTAAATCTATTTTCAATTAAAAAAAATAAAATGAAAAAGCAGATTCTATTATTTATAGTTATCACGGGTTTTTGCTATCAATCAGCAAATGCACAATCAATGACTGAACAACCTCGTCCTCCAAAACCACCAAGCATCGAAGAAAGGATGAAGCATGTTGACGAAAAATTAGCAAAGGAATTAACCTTAACTACCGAACAAAAAAAGAAACTTGAAGCGGCATACAAAGATTTCTTTGTGAAGGCCGATAAGCTGCACGAAAAAATGCCACCGCCTCCGCCGCCACCTGCACCGGGTAATAAAGCAGAAATGGATAAAATAAGTAAGGAAAGAGATGCTGAAATTCAAAAAGCATTATCGCCTGATCAGTTTAAAAAATATGCAGAACTTGAAAAAACGTTAAGGCCAAAACCTCCGGGAAATCAACCGCCACCACCTTCTGATAAAAAAGATTAATCAATGAAATATAGTTTCATTATATGGGCAACTGCTCTGTTGGGCTGTGTGCAACACCAAAAATCACCGGATATACGGCACAGCCTTCCTTTTTATAATACTGCTGACTTCACGCCTGAGTGGATCGATTCATCTGCATCAGTAAACGACATTCATAGGATCCCTGCATTTTCATTCACAGATCAAAATGGAGAGATAATAACAGAGAAAAGATTTTCTAATAAAATTTATGTTACCGATTTTTTCTTTACTGCTTGTCCGGGTATCTGTAAAAAATTAACAAGCAATCTCAGCCTGGTTCAAAAGGAATTTGTGAATGATACGAATGTTCTTCTATTATCGCATAGTGTAACGCCCGAGACCGATGATCCGGTAAGATTAAAACGGTATGCAAATAATTTTGGTGCGATCACTAATAAATGGTTCTTGGTAACCGGCGATCGTAATGAAATTTATTCCATTGCACGCAATGCTTATTTTGCTGATGAAGACCTCGGACAAAAAAGATCTGCCAATGATTTTCTGCATACGGAAAATATATTGTTGATCGACAAACATAAAAGAATTCGAGGCGTGTATAAAGGAACTTCGGATCTGCAGATCAAAGATCTCATGAATGATATTAAAGTTTTAGAATTGGAAAAATGAAAAATATTGTTATCATAGCATTTATTATCTGTTCATCCTGCAATGAAGAAAACACTTCTGAAATAAAGCAGGCAAAGGCTTTTCAACAGATCAGGATCCCGCCAAATGAAATTGTACAAAATGACACTTTATTAAAAATTAAAAACGGTTACTGGTTTTATGCCGATACTTTATATTCAGGAACTATAAATGATTACTTTCCTTCACGGCAATTAAAAACAACAGCAACCTTTAGTAAAGGAAAGGAGGAAGGTTGGTATCATTCTTTTTATCCTGATGGAAGAAAGGAATCTGATCGCTGTTATCATGCAGGGGAAAAGGATGGCATTCATACCGGTTGGTGGAATAACGGTAACCTTCGATTTGAATATCATTTTAGCAATGGTGATTATGATGGCGATTACAAAGATTACTATCAAAGTGGCAAACCTTTAAAATATATCATCTACCAAAATGGGAATGAAATAAGCGGAAAGGGATGGAGGGAGAACGGTAAATTGTTCATGAATTATGTGATGAAAGATAAACGCAGGTATGGTTTGATGAATGCACAATTATGTTATTCTCTACAAAATGGGAAAGGAGAATTTGTAAGATCAACATCTGATACATTAAGATAAGCAAATTAAAAAGGCGGGCATTCGGCTTCCTTGATTTTATTATCAAAGGGATGGATATTCAATACAAGATAAAGGCCGCCATTGAAAGTTTGGGTACCCACTTTAAAGGCTTTATAAAAATCAAGGCTGTGAAAGCCTAATAATAATGGACCCATCTTAACAGCACCTCCCACCCATAATTGCCCTTGTGTATTATATTGAATAGGCATATAGACACCCCAGAAATTTGTTTCCCATCTGGGTGTGATTGTCAATAGATTTAATTCTCTTGTCTTTAGTTTTGCCTGTGGTTGTGTAGAAAAAAAGTTCACGCTTAATTCACCGTTAATATAAAAATGATGCCCCAGATTTTTATCTACTGAAATGATCAATCTTGTAGGATTAGCGATAGTAAACCTTGAAGCAATACTATCAATAGTTGTGAAAACTGTCGCCAATGAATCTCTCAGCTCTTTTATTGAACCAACATTTTGCAATTTGTTCAATAAGCCTGTATCACTGGTATTCATCACTGGGTTTCTAGCTATAAAAGAACCATTGGCAGGATTGAATTTATTAACACCTATGTCCATGATACTGACACCTATTTTCCAGTCGTAATTTGTTGGTGATAGAGATTGTTTATCATATTCTGTTTGCTTTTTGAATAAATATTCGAATCCGATGTTGAAATTAAATGCGGGTACAGTATTTTTTATGAATGACTTTACATTGCTGCCAACACTTTTAGTAGAATCGTAAAGATCATAATTCTGCGAATACTCAGCAGTGACTGCCCCTCCTGTTAAAAGATAATACAATTGATTATTGCTACCTGTTTGTTCTGAATAACTCAATCTTTGAACGTTTGAATGAGCACCTGAAATGCCACGCATATAACCGATCGTTATTCCTCCTGTCAGTCTTGAACTTTCATTTTGTTGTATCACCTGAGAATAATTAAAATCAGCTTCTATCCAGCCGCTGTTAGTGGCATAACCTTCTAAATGATCCACCACTTTATTCAGGTGTAAAAAACTTTCTGTTGTGCTGATCGTATCAGTATAATAAAAGGGCGCTGTCTTTATAAAATTATATGTCCTTCCTCTTAGGGCAAAAGCAAAGGCCTTGTTTTTGTCGATATTATATCTGAAGTTGAAAAGATTAATGTCTAGTGTTGTATGCTGATATCTTGATCTTAATCCATTGGTGAATTGCATGTCAGCACTATCATACTTCAATAACGAAGTTTGATTCACTACAAATAAACTGTTGGAGAAAGTTATTTGAGAAGATAGTAGGCTCATATCCCATTTGTAAGCTGCGTTTGCTGTTGATGCGGGATTGTTATACATTCCTGTTACACCTGCATAAGGAGAACCGCTAAGTGCATGATAGCTTTGTGCATCAGCTGCACGAAAGCCCAGTATCAGCATCAACACAAAATAAAATTTAGCAGCAGGATTATTCATCAGATCTTATGATGACCAAATGTATGAAACTGTTTACTCTGATTTTACTTTTAACAATAAATGCAGTCTTAAAACCGATTTCATTATTTATAGTACATCCATACAGTTGAATAGCTGCATCAATAATAATATGATTAGTTTAACGGGAATTTTGTGATCATAATTTCTCTCCATGCTGACTCCAGTCCAATCCGTCTTTTTCTTCATCGGCCGAAACACGTAAAGGAAGGATCCAATCAGTTATTCTTAATAAAATATAAGACCCGCCGAATGCGAATATAGATACTCCGATCACTGCGATCACATGTACAAAAAATAATTTTGTTTCTCCGAAGATCAATCCGTTATTCACCACTGCACTATTGATACTCTTATGCGCAAATACAGCAGTTAAGATCATACCGGAAATACCGCCCACGCCATGACAAGGAAAAACATCCAATGTATCATCAAGCGATGTCTTTGTTCTCCATTCCACCATTAGATTACTCACAATGCTGCTAACGATACCCACCGTTAAAGCATGCGGAATACTGATGAACCCTGCCGCGGGTGTAATGGCAACCAAACCCACTACTGCGCCGATACATGTTCCCATCGCACTTGGTTTACGTCCGCGAATAGCATCAAAAATGATCCATGCAAAAGCAGCGGCAGCAGATGCCGATGTTGTAGTGGCCAATGCTGTTGCAGCTAAAGTATTGGCACCCAATGCAGATCCCGCATTAAATCCCAGCCATCCAAACCATAATAATCCTGTGCCCAACATTACATAAGTGATGCGTGCGGGATTATGATTGGTTTCATTTCTTCCTTTTAAGTAAATGGCGCTGGCTAATGCTGCCCATCCTGCACTCATATGTACAACGGTTCCTCCAGCAAAATCCAAGACACCAAATTTAGATAAGAGTCCGTCCGGATGCCAGGTCGCATGTGCCAAAGGTGAGTAGATAAATACACTGAATAAAACAATGAATAAAATATAGGACGTGAATTTTATTCTTTCAGCAAAAGCTCCTGTAATTAATGCAGGTGTTATAATAGCAAATTTGAGTTGATAGAAAGCGAAGAGAACAACGGGTATCGTTGCCGCTAATTTGATACTGCCATCAGCAGATGTGATAGGACCACCTTCAATCACTCCCTTCATCATAAAAAAAGTAGATGGATCACCTATGACGCCTCCGATCGATTTTCCAAAAGCCAGACTAAAGCCTACCACTACCCATAAAACACTGATCACCGACATGCAAATAAAACTTTGAAGCATGGTCGATAATACATTTTTCTTGCTGACCATTCCTCCATAAAAAAAAGCAAGGCCAGGCGTCATGATCAAAACTAAACCGGTTGCACAAAGCATCCAGGCTATATCAGCGGCAATTAAATCCGGATTTGGTTTTGTTGGTTTTGGTAAGCTGGGAAAGAAAATACTTAATGCGACAATGACCAATAAAAGCACAAAAGGGATCAGGGCTAAGCGGCGTGTCATTGACATAAACAAACAAAATTTAATTCGTTAGTTAAATAGATATTTTGCAAATATTAGAGCATATTTTTGAAAATCAATAACATATTTATTTTAATTATTTGATAATTTCTTATCATAATGGCTATAAAATAGAAAAGTCCCAATACTGTTGGGACTTTAATTC
>CAIKTE010000243.1 GCA_903830285.1 uncultured Chitinophagaceae bacterium
AAGTAATTTCTGTTTTCTATTTTTGGTTTAGCGGAATAAACAGATAGATTTGTGACTCAAGAAATAATATGGCAGATAATTACAGTCAGGTAAAAGCAATGCTGGCAATAACAAAAGCAAGTCTGAAAGCTACTTTTCGTAGTCCTTCTGCAGTACTGTTCAGCATTGGATTTCCGTTGATCTTTATTTTGGTGTTTGGATTTATTGGCGGTGGAGGAGGTTACAGTTTAAATGTGGCAATGGATAAAAAATCCGACACGATCAATCCTGTCTACAATATTTTGAAAAATATCCCCAATTTAAAGTTCAAAATAAAATCAGACGAAGAGATAAAAGAGGATCTGGAAAAAGGAAGATTGACGGCTGTGATATTGATCGAAAAGAGTACAGATGGAATTGCACCTTTTCATATTCAGCTAAAAAGCTCAGAAGCAGTTTCTCCTCAAAATATTGCTGTATTGAAACAGATCATTGAATCGGTTGTTTCCGGGATCAATAAACAGGCCTTTCCTAATACGCCCACTATTGCAACGATCAGCAATGATGTTCAAAAAATTCCCGGTCGTATTTACAGGACGATCGATTTTATTTTACCCGGACAATTAGGATTTTCTTTATTAAGTGCAGGTGTATTTGGTGTGGCATTCTTATTTTTTAATCTCCGGCAGCAATTGGTATTGAAAAGATTTTATGCAACACCCATTCGCCGTTCCTATATTATTCTCGGGGAAACATTGAGTCGTGTTATTTTTCAATTGATGACAGCAATCATCATCATCGGATTGGGCAATTTGGCTTTTCATTTTACATTGGTACATGGATTTGTAACATTCTTAGAAATAATGGCATTAAGCTTCCTGGCTTTACTGGTATTCATGGGATTTGGTTTTATAGTAAGTGGTCTGGCAAAGAACGAAAATACTATTCCGCCATTTGCCAATTTATTTACATTACCGCAATTTTTACTGGCCGGTACTTTTTTTTCGATAGATAATTTCCCTGCATGGTTGCAACCATTGTGTAAAATTTTGCCATTAACTCATTTCAATAATGCCATGCGCAGTATTGCTTTTGAAGGCGCGAGTCTAATCGATGTCTGGAAAGAAATAAGCATACTGGGCATTTGGGGCATTGTGGTATATGCCGTGGCCATCAAAACCTTTAAATGGGAATAAATTTCTTAGTAGTAAATAAATGAATAAATGTTGATTCAATTATCAACGATTTAGTTTTTCTTTTTTTAGTATTTAGTTTTAATATCAGTGTTATGCGTTTTCTAAAACTCGGATTGATCAGTGCAGTCGTATTATTTGCGGTGGTTACTTTTATCTCTTTATTATTTCCTTCAACAGTAATAGTTTCAAGGGCGGTAAATATTTATGTTCCCAAAGATTCGATCGTTCCATTGGTGAAAGATTTCAACGGTTGGAAGAAATGGATCAATGGGATGGAAAAGGAATCTGTGAAGATCCTATCAGCCACGGAAGCAAACCTGGCAGGAACCACTGTTATCATTGATACAACGGGTTCGGTTTATTCTATCAGATCTTCCTGGCAGAACAAGAGCAAAAAAATGACTTCTGCCATAAATGTATTGAATGATTCAGCTTCAAAAATAACCATTGTTCAATGGGAGTTTGAACAGCATATCAAATGGTATCCCTGGGAAAAATTTGCTTCGATGATGAATGATAAGATATTGGGCACGATGATGGAAAGCAATCTGGCGCGTTTAAAAAGTATTGCAGAAAAAACACCACTGCCTGTTACCATGGAAAACTGATCTTACCCATGGTCACATTGGGAATTCCCTTTTCTCCTTTACCGAATTTTATTTCTCCTCCGCAAACAGATTCATTTGCAAGAACTGCAAACAATAATGCTTCTTTTGCATCTGGATTTACATTCAAACTATCAATGTTCTTAAAGATAATATTGGGTAATTGTTGCTGAATGTTCTGCATCAATAATTCATTGTGCATTCCTCCTCCGCTACTGTAAACAACAAAATCAGTATTGCCATTCATTGTTCTTTTCAATGCATCAACGATCGTATCAGCCGTAAAACGATTCAATGTTGCCATTGTATCAAAATGAGAGATCGATTCTGTATTAGACTTTTGTTTGGCTGCATCAACATAATCCAGATTGAATAATTCAGGTCCGGTTGTTTTCGGGAAGCCTTTTTTAAAGAATAAGTGATCTTTCAATGCATTTAATAGATCTTGATTGATGCTGCCCTGTTTTGCAATAGCCGCGTCTTTGTCAAAATATTTTCCTTCAAAATGTTTTTGAATATAGGCATCCATTAAAGTATTTCCTGTTCCTGTATCGGTGCTGAAAACCTCATCTGCCTTCAGGTTGCCGGGTAAATAAGTAAAGTTTGCAATGCCGCCAATATTCAGCATGATACGATTCTCATTCTTTTTGCTGAAAATAAAATAATCGCCATACACGGCTAAAGGTGCACCTTCTCCACCGGCAGCAACATGTTTTTGTCTGAAATCACTAACCGTGATAATTCCGGTCTGAACAGCCAAATGATCGCCATCACCGATCTGTAAAGTAGCATTTGGAAATTTTTCGATCCCATGTAAGATCTTAGGTGCATGATAAATGGTTTGACCATGACTTGCGATCAGGTCAACATCCTCATTTTTGATATTCCATTTTTGTAAACAATGATTGATCATTGAAGCATGTTTCTCTGCGATCCATGCATTCAGCAAACAAACTTTTTCCAGATCAACAGTTCTTTTGCTGAAAACAGACTTGATCTCTTTTTTAAAATCATCCGCATAAGCAACCGATTCAAAAAACAATATTTCAATTTCAGTTTCGGTACCCGACCCTTTAAATCGGCAGAGCGCAATATCTAATCCATCTAAAGAAGTGCCGCTCATTAAACCAATGATCAATCTTTCTTCTTTATTGGCAATGCGATATAATTGTTGAATGTTCTTGTTCATTTTATTTTTTGTTGCAGCATAAATATACTTTCAATTTTATTGCTGAATAAATTTCAAATTCCTCTGAATGCCGGAATACTTGCTTCTCTTTAACGGAGAGTTCTTGAAAACCTGTTTGAACGTTTCCTCACTCATTTCCTGCCATTCTTTTGTGGTAAGATTTAATATTTCAGGGATGGGAGTGAACTGGATCTCATGATGCGGTTTGCTGAAACGGTTCCATGGACAAACATCCTGGCAAACATCACAGCCAAACATCCAGTTATCAAATTTCTCTTTCATACTATCAGGGATCAATGCCTCTTTTAATTCGATGGTAAAATAGGAAATGCACTTACTGCCATCGATCACTTTATCATTCATAATCGCATCTGTTGGGCAACTGTCAATGCATTTGGTACAGGAGCCGCAATAGTCTTTTGCAAAAGCATCATCATATTCCAGTTCAACATCTACGATCAATGTTGCAATAAAAAAGAAGGAACCGGTTTGTTTGTTGATCATATTTCCATTCTTGCCGATCCATCCCAAACCACTCTTCACCGCCCAGGCTCTTTCTAAAACTGGTGCAGAATCAATAAAACCTCTTCCTTTAATTTCACCTATTTCATTTTGCAATTTTGATAAAAAATCTTTCAAACTATTTTTTATCACTTCATGATAATCTTTACCAAAAGCATATTTGCTGATCTTTGGAGTTACAACATTTTGATGTTGTGCGGGATAATAATTTTTTAATAAGGTAATCACGGATCTGGCCCCGGGAACCAACAATGCAGGATTAATTCGGAGATCAAAATGGTTTTCCATATACTGCATGCTTCCATTATAATCCTTTTGCAACCAATTTTCCAGCCTTCGGGCGTCTTCAGTTAATTGCTCAGCTTTGGCAATACCACAATGATCGAAACCACAAACGGCAGCAGTTTTTTTTACAAATTTTGTATGATTGTTTTTAAAATTCAGCGTAGCTTTTTTAAAATAACGAACATGATTATACCTTAAGGATTATGCGATAATTGCGGCTTTCTTCTTTTCTTTACTGTTTTATGATTGTAATCCGATGAAAGCACAGTAATGTTTCCATCCACTTCCAATACCACCAGATCTGCTTCCAAAATACTGTTTACACCATGTTCTCTTACTGCCATTTCAATTTCTTCAACAGTCATAGTAGAATCTTTTAAACCCTGTTCCAGTATCTTTCCACCTACTACGATCACTATTTTTTCGCCCTGAACCAGTTTGTTGAATTTTTCAGAACCGCGAAGAAAGATCTTAAAAATATAGTTAGTGATGAATAAGCCCAAAGCTGCTGCAATACCACCGGGTACTGAAGTATCTGAACCTACCATTGCGTTCTGAACACTATTACTGATCAACAAAATAAAAACGAGATCGATCACTGATAGCTGTGACAATTCTTTCTTTCCAAATATTCGAATAGCTATGATAATAAAAATATAGATAGTTACAGATTTACCTGCAATGATCAAATAATTAAGCAGATTGTCCATTGGTCCTTAGGTTTAATTTTTATAGATTCTAAAATTATTATTTGCAATTGGAAGGTATCACTTCTTCAATAGATTTTTTAATATCTAAATAAATAGCCTTTTTATTTTCATTGATGATACTCTTCGTAAAAATGATACAGGCATAGCCCCTGCAATTATCTATCCAGGGCCATGTACCGAATAGACCGGGACTAGATACTATGATACTTTTGCCCGTTTCATCGGTTTCCTGTATCCATTCACCCAATCCATACTGAAAACCTTCAGCTGTTTTGGGTATATATTTCATTTCAATGCCTGCCGTTTTTGATCGCTGCATCTCAGCGATTGATTTTTCGCTTAAGATCCTTTTCCCATTATATATTCCCTTATTCAGGATCATCGATAAAAAATTCATATAATCAATTGCAGCAGATACTGCGCCTCCTGAAGGATTCACTGCTTTTTCATTAAAGAATGAAGTATTACGCATCGCCAGGGGGCGAATGATCCTTTCATTCATTAACTGGTCGAAACTCTTTTTAGAGATCACTTCCAGAACTCTTGCGGCAATATTCAATCCTGTTCCTCCATAAAAGAACCCCGTGCCCGGATTAAAATCAATTTCTTTTTTGGATGCAAAATCATTCACTTCTTCTTCCAAATTGGCAAATTTTTTATGCTCCATGATTGTAAGCAGGCTTACATGTTCTTGATGAATACCCGTTTGATGACTTAAACAATTTCTTAGGGTAATAAAGCTCTTCCCAAATTTCGAAAAAATGGGCAGGTATTTACTCACTTTATCATCAAGCGATATTTTGCCCTCATCAACAAATGTCATAACCAATGCAGCTGTCAGCCATTTACTGCAACTGGCGATCGGTTCAGGACTAGTGGCTTTAAAATCATCGGTTTCTTTCTTGTAAACGATCTTTCCGTCTTTATAGATCAACATCACGGTATTCTTGCCTAATTCTTTTTTTGCTTCTGTAAATTTCTTGTCTACACTGCTGAAATCGTATTGGCTGAATAAAGTCAGACATAACAGCATAAAACTTCCAACCAGACTGAATTTGCGGCAGAAGCGATTCGATTTTAATGACATTGTTACCTAATTTTTTAATTGGATTGTGGTTTGTGAAATTAAAAGAAAAGTTTTTGGTTACAAACAGCAGTAACACTATTTAACTTTTGGTACGTTGCACACTTCAACTATACGAACTTTGAGGAACTAAAAGAAGGGAGTCAAGAGTTGTTAGCCGGGAGTTAAAACCGAGAAACTAGGCATAAACTTTAAACTGATAAACAATTAAACTATTTATATGAATCTGAACAATTACACAATCAAAGCACAGGAGATCATACAGGCAGCACAACAACTGGCGTTCAATAATGGCAATCCCAATATTGAGACCAATCATTTGTTAAAAGCTTTGCTGGCTGATGAAGACAGTCCTGTTGAATATTTATTGAAGAAGAATAACGTGAATGTTGCATTTGCTGAATCAAAAGTTGATGAAAGCATTAAGCGTTTACCAAAAGCAAGCGGAACTGAGCCGGCACAAGCTGTAAGCCGCGACCTGAACAGCGCTTTCTTAAAAGCCAATGCCTCGCTGAAACAATTCGGCGATGAATTTGTAAGCACCGAACATTTAATGTTGGGTTTATTACTGGTAAATGATGATGCAGGAAAATTATTGAAAGATGCAGGCTTAACAGAAAAGGGTTTGGCAGCCGCTATCAAAGAATTAAGAAAAGGCGCAACCATTAATTCTCAAACTCAATCGCAGCAATATAATTCCTTACAGAAATATGGTAAGAACCTGAATGAAATGGCGCGTAATGGAAAACTGGATCCCGTGATCGGTCGTGATGAAGAGATCAGAAGAACGCTTCACATATTAACCCGCCGTTCTAAAAATAATCCCATACTTGTTGGTGAACCCGGCGTTGGTAAAACGGCGATAGCTGAAGGTTTGGCCATGCGAATTGTAAATGGCGACGTACCAGAGAACTTGAAGTCAAAGATCATTTATGCATTGGATATGGGGCAATTGATCGCAGGCGCAAAATATAAGGGAGAGTTTGAAGAAAGATTAAAAGCCGTAGTAAAAGAAGTGGCAGAAAGCGATGGAGAGATCATTTTATTCATTGACGAGATACATACATTGATTGGTGCAGGCGGTGGCGAAGGGGCCATGGATGCAGCAAATATTCTAAAACCTGCTTTGGCCCGTGGTGAATTAAGAGCTATTGGTGCTACAACATTAAATGAATATCAGAAATATTTTGAAAAAGATAAAGCGTTAGAACGCCGTTTTCAAAAAGTAATGGTGGATGAACCAAGTGTAGAAGATGCGGTTTCTATTTTACGCGGAATAAAAGACAAATACGAAACACATCATCATGTGCGCATTAAAGATGAAGCCATTATTGCAGCGGTAGAATTATCGCATCGTTATATCACAGATCGTTTCTTGCCCGACAAGGCAATTGACCTGATCGATGAAAGTGCTGCTAAACTTCGTTTAGAGATGAATTCGATGCCCGAAGAACTGGATAAATTGGAAAGAAGTATCCGGCAGTTGGAAATTGAACGGGAAGCCATTAAAAGAGAGAATGATGCTTCGAAAATGAAAGAACTGGCTCAGGATATTTCTTTATTAACTGTAGAACGTGATACTTTAAAAGCAAAATGGAAACAGGAAAAAGAGATCGTAGAAAAGATACAAACTGCAAAGGCAAACATCGATCAACTGAAATCTGAAGCAGAACGCGCAGAACGTGATGGTGATTTTGGTAAGGTTGCTGAGATACGTTATGGTAAAATAAAAGATCAGGAAAAGATTATTGAAAGCAGTTCTGCTCAATTAGACGCGATCAGTGAAAAGCGTTTGCTGAAAGAAGAAGTGGATGCTGAAGATATTGCACAAGCCATCGCAAAATCAACAGGTATCCCATTAACGAAGATGCTGCAAAGTGAAAGAGAAAAATTACTGAACCTGGAAGATGAGTTACATAAAAAAGTAGTTGGACAGGACGAAGCGATCACAGCTGTTGCAGATGCGATTCGCAGAAGCAGGGCCGGTTTGCAGGATCCGAAGAAACCCATTGGATCATTTATTTTTCTCGGTACTACTGGTGTTGGTAAAACAGAGCTGGCAAAAGCATTGGCTGATTATCTGTTCGATGATGAGAATATGATGACGCGTATCGATATGAGCGAGTATCAGGAAAAGCATACAGTTTCAAGATTGGTTGGCGCACCTCCCGGCTATGTTGGTTATGAAGAAGGTGGTCAGTTAACAGAAGCGGTACGTCGTAAACCTTATAGCGTTGTGTTACTGGATGAAATTGAAAAAGCACATCCCGATGTTTTCAATGTATTGCTGCAAGTCTTGGATGATGGAAGATTGACTGATAATAAAGGCAGAATGGTGAATTTCAAAAACACCATTATCATTATGACAAGTAATATGGGGAGCCAGATCATTCAAGATGCATTTGAAAAAGTAACAGAAAAAAATAAAGATGCGGTGGTTGAAAAGACAAAAATAGATGTGATGAATTTGCTGAAACAAACCATTCGCCCCGAATTTTTGAATAGGATCGATGAAGTGATCATGTTCCAGCCACTGATGAAGAAAGAGATCAAAGGAATTATCAAAATTCAATTGAATGGATTAAAAGAATTGATCGCTAAGAATGGAATTCAATTGGAATTCACAGATTATGCTTTAGAATACCTTGCTGAGAATGGTTACGATCCTCAGTTTGGTGCCAGGCCACTGAAACGTTTGATACAAAGAGAGATCGTAAATCAATTAAGCAAGAAAATACTGGCAGGTGATATTGATAAAACTAAGCCTGTATTGGTGGATGTGTTTGATGGAACAGTAGTTTTTAGGAATGAGTAATATATCCAATAAAAATCCCGATACAATTTGTATCGGGATTTTTATTATAGGAGAATAAAACTATTGTGCAGGAACGTAGTCCACTTTTGTTTTTGTAGAGAGATCAAATAAAGTCACTTTATCTTTCTTGATATCAATGATGCTGTCTTTATTTTCTGAACCGTCAGGTCCAACTTTTACTAAATATTTATTATCTGCACTGATGCTCCATTTAATACTTTGCGGACCTTGTGGAGTTACCACTTCTAATGTGCCATCTGTTTTATATTCGAATGTGATGGTCTTAATAAACATATCTAATTGCTCGCCGTAAGCTTCCATCTGTGTGGCTTGGTCAGGGCTCATTTTGCGAACTCTTTCGATCATATTTTTTCTTGCAGTGGGAAGGGATGCATCGTCAACCTTCCATTTTCCAATAATGTCTTTGCCGAAATCACCTGCTACCGTAAAAGCAGTGAGTAAAAAGAAACAGATCAGTAATTTGCTGAGCTTTTGCATAAAATTGGTTTTAAGTGTATGAATAGAGATTAGGTCAATTCTTATTGCGAAAATATTATTTTTTTTCATAAAACATATTATTTTTTGATGAATTAATTGATTCTTTAATCTGCGTTACTAATCTTAATTTTAAATGAAAATTAACGATATCCCTGCACTTGATTTTTTAAAAACATTAACATGCAATCAGGTATAAAAGAAACAACTTTAAATCTGGAGATCACGAACAGTATCATACATGGTATCGGAATTCTCTTTGGCCTTGCATCCATACCCCTATTGACAGCGCTGGCCATTCATACCAATAATATCCATTCTGTGGTGGGTGCGAGCATCTATGGATTCTGTTTTTTAATGCTCTTTACGTTTTCAACATTATATCACGGATTTCAGCAACCCAAGGTAAAACAGATATTACAGGTATTCGATCATATCAGTATTTACTTTCTAATAGCCGGTACTTATACTCCTTTCATCTTAAATTATCTGTATAATACAACCGGTATCATCATGCTCTGTGTTTTGTGGAGTCTTGTAATGATCGGTATAGTCTTTAAAATATTTTTTGTGAACCGCTTTAATATCCTTTCTACCATTGTTTATTTATTGATGGGCTGGATGATGGTAATGGGCGGCAGATCCTTTTTCGTGTCTGTACCCCTCTCTGTTCTTATTTTGATCGGTATCGGTGGCTTGTTGTATACGATCGGCGTTATTTTTTATTTGATGGAAAAATGGAAATGGCATCATATTACTTGGCATTTATTTGTATTGGCAGCAGCCATTTGCCATTATGTAGCTGTCTTATTAACAGTCGTGTAGTATTTGTTCAAATTGTTGGCTGAAAAAACAGCAAATATCTTCCATGAAAAAAGTGCATTTGGTTCTCGGCAGTGGTGGAGCCAGAGGTATGGCACATATCGGCGTTATTGAAATGCTCGAAGAGGAGGGTTATGAGATATGTGAAGTAATAGGTTGCAGCATGGGTGCAGTTGTAGGGGGAATCTATTGCGCAGGTTTTCTGAAAGAATATAAACAATGGCTGAGCGGATTGACCAAGTCGAATGTATTTAGTCTTTTCGATTTCACTTTTACTTCACAAGGTTTTGTAAAAGGCGATAAAGTATTTCATAAGATCCAGGAATTTACAGGCGAACAGAAAATCGAAGAATTGAAAATTCCTTTTACAGCAGTATCAACAGATATTTTTAATAAAAAGGAAGTTTATTTCAAATCGGGTAATCTGTTCAAAGCTTTAAGGGCTTCTATTGCTATTCCGGGTGTATTTACTCCTGTGATCGATGAAGAATCGATATTGGTAGATGGAGGGGTATTAAATCCCCTGCCTTTAAATTTGGTACAAAAAAAGGATGATGCCATTATTGTGGCAGTAAACCTAAACGGTCCTGTACAACATCTTCCCAAACAGCCGGCTAAAGAAATGGAAGGCAGTAGTTATTGGGAATGGTTCCCTAAATTTCCCGTTACAGGTAAAAGAGAAAATACGGCTCCGCCAAAAGTCTTACCTAAGATAAGTTTATTCGACCTGCTCAATACTTCTTATGATTTTACACAGGACAGATTAACTGAAATGATGATCCATCATCACACACCCGATATTTTGATCGAAGTTCCCCGAAACAGTTGCAATGTTTTTGAGTTTTACAGAGCCAATGAATTGATAGAAGCAGGAAAGAATGCATACAGAAATGCTATGACAAATAAGAGTAATTAAAAAACTGCTGCCCATTTCATAAATTTTCTTCTTTTGTGGAAACAGAATATTATTTTTAAATCCAATTAACTGTTTCGTCTTCCATCTAATTCATAAAAATATATTCTTCATGAAAAAGATCCTTCTTTGTATAATCATTATTACAACAATTGAACAACTAACTGCTCAAACAAAACATAAAATAAGTCCGGCTGATATTTATCGTCTGCAAACGATCAGCGATCCGCATATCTCTCCAGATGGCAAATGGGTGTCATATACTTTAAGTACAGTTGATTCTGCAAAAGACAAAAGAAATAGTGATGTATGGATGGTTAGTTGGGGTGGAGAACAAACCCTGCAACTCACCAATACACCAGAAGGAGAAAGCTCTGCACGCTGGAGCCCTGATGGAAAATATATTTCTTTTATTTCTTCCAGAATGGGCGAGAAGAACAGTCAGTTATGGTTGATGGACCGGAGAGGAGGGGAAGCAAAAAAAATAACAGATATCAAAGGCGATTTGGAAGAGTATGTATGGAGCCCTGATGGAAAAAAGATCGCAATGGTGATCAAGGACCAGGATTTTTCTGATACAGCAAAAAGCAAGACCAGAAATCCTTTTGTGATGGATCGCTATCATTTTAAAGAAGATATTGAAGGATACATTGAGAACAGATATTCTCATTTATATGTTTTTGATATTACATCTAAAAAAACAGATACACTCACCAAAGGGAATTATGATGAAAGTTCACCTGTGTGGAGCCCTGATGGGAAACAACTGGCATTTGTAAGTAACCGTTCTGCTGATCCCGACAGAAATGATAATACGGATATCTGGATCATGGATGCAAAACCGGGAGCAAGTTTAAAACAAATCACCACATGGCCGGGTGCAGACAGAGACCCACAATGGAGCCCCGATGGTAAGTTGATCGCCTATCTTCAATCCAGCAGCAACGAGGCTTTCACAATGTATGGACAAAATAAGCTTGCAATAGTTTCTGTTAATGGAGGAACTTCTCCATTATTCATAAAACCAATTGATCGCCCTGTTCGTGATATTCATTGGTCAAAAAACGGACAGATGATTTCTCTTTTATTAACTGATGACAGAAAGCAGTATATCGGTCAAATTAATATGAAAGATTCATCTTTCAAAACAATATCTACTGGTGAAGTTTTTTTAAACATTGAATCTATCCCTTCTTCAGAAGCCTTAGTTGCATGTATAAGTTCTTCGCAATTGCCTGTTGAATTATATGCTGTAGAAAATGATGCAGTAAGAAGATTGACACATGTGCAGGATAGTTTTATCAATCCAATTCAATTATCAACTGTTGAAGGATTTAAATCAACAAGTAAGGACGGAACAAAAATATCAGGAATTTTATATCGACCTGCTGATGCTCCTGCCAATCAAAAATTACCATTGATCTTATTTATTCATGGAGGCCCTGTTGGCCAGGATGAATTTTCTTTTGATTTGAGCCGGCAGATACTTTCAGCCGCAGGTTATGCAGTAGCAGCAGTAAATTATCGTGGCAGTAACGGGCGTGGCTTGGATTTTACAAGAGCCATTATTGGAGATTGGGGTAATAAAGAAGTGATGGACATTATGGGTGCTGCAGATTATTTAGTAGAAAAAGGTATTGCTGATGCAGATAAGATCGGTATCGGGGGATGGAGTTACGGTGGTATTCTTACTAATTACTGCATTGCAACCGATACAAGATTTAAAGCTGCTGCAAGTGGTGCCGGAAGTTCGTTGCAGTTCACCATGTACGGCGTTGATCAGTATGTTACGCAATATGAAAATGAATTGGGTACACCCTGGAAAAATCCTGAGAAATGGATGAAGCTTTCTTATCCGTTCTTCAAAGTCGATAAAATAAAAACACCTACTTTATTCATGGCAGGTGAAAAAGATTTCAATGTGCCCTCTGTTGGTGCCGAACAAATGTATCAGGCATTGCGGTCGATCGGTATCCCAACACAATTGGTCATTTATCCGGGGCAGTTTCACGGAATCACCAAACCATCCTATCAGAAAGACAGGCTGGATAGGTATATTCAATGGTTTGGAAAATATTTGAAATAACACAATTGCATTTATAATTCATGATCCGTTTTTCATCAGTGATATTGCAATTTGGCGAAATGGGCGAAAAGACCGGATGGCATTATATTGTGATCACCGCCAATCAGGCGAAGCAAATGAAGCATGATAGCAAAAAAGTATTCAGGGTAAAAGGAAAGATCGATGATTTTGCGATCAACGGCATTGCATTGATGCCAAGAGGTAACGGTGATTTTATCATGTCTATCAATGCAGATGTTAGAAAAGGGATCAAGAAAAGAAAAGGCGCATCGATTCAGGTTGCAATTGAAAAAGATGAAACAGTTTTTTCTCTTTCAGCAGAATTCATGGAATGTTTAAAAGACGAACCCAAAGCACTGGAGCATTTAAATAAATTGCCAAAATCGCATCAGAAATATTATGATACCTGGATCAATTCTGCGAAAACTGAAGCTACCAAAGCCAAACGTATTGCACAAGCTGTTAATGCCTTGTCACGCAAAATGCATTATGGTGAAATGGTCCGTTCTCTGAAAGATGACAGAGACAAATTGATCGGCTGAAACAAGAATAGCAGCATTGCTGGTTTTATCCTTCTATCTTTAGTAATAATAAATAACGCATGAAGCAGATCAGGAATTTTTTATTTCTTGTTTTTACAATTTCATCTGTTCATGTATTTTGCCAAACAGGAGCATTGGACGCAGGCTCAGAAATGAGTCCTTCTAAAGGTAACAGTACATTAAGTATGTTCTCTGAAACCATCTCTGCCAGATTTCCCTTGAGTAAAAAAAGAAATAATGCTTGGACAGCCGGGATAAACTATAAGAGTTTACTCACTCAAAATAACACTTCAGTCATTAACGATCTTTGGCTGCATTCAATTGGTGTCAGTTTCAGTTATCGCACGAAGACCAGTGATAAGACCACGATGACGATCATGGTTCAACCATCTATCTGGAGCGATTTTAAAGAGATCAGTGCAGAAGATCTTCGTTTTACCTCATCGCTTCGTTTTATCACGAGAAAGGATGATCATTTCAGTATCGGCTGGGGCATAATCTATTCTTACCAGTTCTTCGGGAATCAAATTGTTCCTATCATCGATGTAAGTTATCATAAGAATACCGGTAATTGGAGAATAGGTGGGGCTTTACCTTTCAGACCGAGAATTGAATATGCATTCAATGATAATACAGCCATTGGGTTTAGATTGGAAGGCAATTATTATTCTTACCGTTTATCAAAAGAATTAAACAGCCAGTATCTTTTTTATCGGCAATGGGATGCGGGTTTATTCATCGATCAAAAAATAACGGGCAAACTTTATATTACTGCCGGAGCAGGCTACGCTTTTAATCGGAACTTGCAGATCTACAATAAAGATCAAACCATTCCGCTTTCATTTTTCGGAAATAAAGTAGCAAAGAAATACACGCCTTCTTACAGTAATCAGTCCGAAGGAATGGTTTACAAAATAGGCATACAATTACGATTATTCAAAGAAGAATAATTGACTTTTACAGATCAGAATATGCTGTCGGGTGCATTAAAATAATATCCGATCTTGAAACCGTATGCTGATATTCGGGCAAGCCGGATAATCTTTTCCATTCCGCATCATCCTTGAATGCTTTCCAATGTTCTTCTCTGTCTTTGATCGAATTAAAACTGGTCATGTACATTAAATTGGGCATATGGCTACCGGCCAATACTTCGGCATAAAAAACGGCATTGAAGTTCAGTCTGCTGAAGATCCCGATCTCACCCCCTTCATTGAACATTTCAACTTTCTTTCGGTAGAGTTTTTCCGTGGCACCTTCATAACTACGCAGTTCGAAAACTCTTTCTTGCTTTACACCAGATAATGAAGGTTGAACAAAATGCTTCATGTTTTTAAAGGCCTTTAATACAATGGTCTCCATCCTTTGATAAGGAGGATCATTATATACAGCGTCTGCATATGAAGTCAGCTGCATTTTTCCAAACGTTGTCTCATCCAATGAAATGATCTCCTCAAAAGAATGTAAGGGAATAAATATAAAGATGCGTTTATCAACAGAAGTATCATTATCTATGGGCTTGAACACACCAATATTCTTTAGCCCTGATTGGTGTAATGCAGGTAAATAATCTGATTGCAGGAATTGTTCCGTCAGACTCATTTGTTCATTCGATTTGCAGTGATACAGTTTGATCTGATAGAATTGAATATCCTTTTTTTTCTGAGCTGCAGCATTAAATTGCCCGGCAAAGCCGGTAAGGCAGAGCAGCAAAACAGCAAATTGACTTAAGCGCATATGGTAGGGTTTATTTGTAGATGGATGCTTAAAAATAAGTGATCTATGGTTACCATTCATAAAGAGTTGAATAGTGATATAATGGGATTGATTAATTTTATACTATCAAATCTTTTTATGAAAAAGGTTTTCGGTTGCAGCTTGTTATTATGTATTTGTGCCACAGTTCTATCGCAGGTGGTTACATATGAAAAAGCAAGTAAAAATAATCCTGTTATTACACAGGATACCGCTGCTAAAACAATGAACCCCGAAGATTATGGAGATATTGAGGGCACTCCTTTTTTAAGCCCTGCATGGGGCAAAGGAATGCTGCAATTGAACACCGGTAAACGTTTTACAGATGTAAGCATCCAGTTTAATTTGGTAACAAATGAATTGTATTACAAAAAGGATAATACAAGCATTGTCATTGCCAGCAATGTTATTGAATTCGTTATTTCTTTTCAGAATAAGGGGAAAGTTGAAATGCTATATTATAAAAGCGGTTATCCTGAGTTTGAGAAAAAAACAAATAGAACATTTTACCGGGTAATGGCCAACGGTAAGAATTTTCATCTGCTTAGTTTTGATTATAAAGCCATCGAGGATACTTATACTTCTACTGTTAATCATCCTGCAAAATCTTCGTTCAATGAAGGCTGTAAATACTTTGTATTTGATGTAATCAATAACCGTTTGCAACCAATTCAATTGAATCAGGAATCTCTGGAAAAAGCTTTGCCGCATATGGAAATATCCATTCAGCAATATCAGCGCCTGCATAATATTAAAATCCATACCGAAGAAGAGATGATAGAATTGGTCAAGGATCTAAATCAATGAATCAGTGGCCCTGCTGATTTTTGATCAAAGAACCGGATTGTATGCAAAAAATCATATCCCGGAACTGCATTTCTCATCTTTTTATCACAACTAATTTCGAACTTCGCCGCAAATTCCTAACGATCATGATCCATTCTTACCAATATGTAAGTGCAGAAGAAGCTTTGTCTGTAGTACAAAGCGGTCATCGTATCTATATTCATGGCAGTGCATGCACCCCTTTGTTCATGTTTCGAAAACTGGCGGAACAATCCGATCGGTTAAAAGATGTAGAATTGGTCTTCATTACTGTGCAGGGCGACATAGAAGTGGATAAGCCCAAATACAAAGATTCCTTTCATATCAATTGCATGTTTGTTTCAAACTCTGTTCGTGTGGCAGTGAATGAAGGAAGGGCAGATTTCATTCCTGTTTTTTTGAGTGAGATCCCTGTTCTATTTAATAAAAAGATATTGACCATCGATGTGGCCATTGTGCAGGTATCCCCACCAGATGCGCATGGGTATTGCAGTTTGGGACTATCCGTTGATATAGCTCGTTCGGCAGTGAACAATGCAAAATATATCATTGCACAGGTGAATCCGCAGATACCCAGAACTCATGGGGATGGTATGATACATACCGATCGTTTTACTGCCATGGTATGGCATGATGAAGTATTGCCCGAAATTGATTACGGGGCTAAAACAGGAGCAGCAGAATTACAGATCGGTAAGAATGTTGCAGAATTGATCGATGATGGCAGCACATTGCAATTGGGTATCGGCACGATCCCTGATGCAGTTTTAAAATCTTTATACAGTCATAAGAATCTGGGATTGCATACCGAAATGTGCAGCGACGGTGTTATTGATCTCTTTGAAAAAGATGTGATCAATAACAGTAAGAAAAAGATCCATCCCAATAAATCGGTCACCAGTTTTGCCATCGGCACCAGAAAATTATATGACTATTTGAATGATAACCCTGCATTTGTTTTTTTGGATATCAATTATGTGAATGACCCGCATGTGATTCGGCGTAATCCAAAAGTGATGGCCATCAACAGTGCGATCGAGGTAGATATTACAGGACAGGTTTGTGCCGATAGTATCGGTAAGTATCAGTACAGCGGCATTGGCGGACAAATGGACTTTATGCGAGGAGCTGCATTGAGTGAAGGAGGTAAGCCGATGATCGCATTGACCAGCAGAACATCGAAAGGATTTCCTAGGATCGTTCCGCATTTAAAACAAGGAGCCGGTGTAGTTACTACAAGAGGGCATATTCATTATGTGATCACAGAATACGGCGTAGCTTATTTATATGGAAAGAATTTCAGACAGCGTGCAAAACTGCTGATCGATATTGCACATCCTGATGATCGGGAAATGCTGACGAAAGAATGCTTTGAAAGGTTTAAGATATTTGGGTAAAGAAAGTGAGTTCTGTTTAAGAGATAAAATAATAAATAGAGATCATTAAAAATATCGAACTGCACGTACACAGAGTCTAATCATTTTATTAAGTTTTAATTCATCACCAGTTGTAAAATTGATACCCCATGCAACCTGATCACTTGCATAATCTTCCCTTTGCTCAGACGAACTCCAATAATAGCCATCAACAAATCCACCAATAGCTTTTCTATTCTGGTAGATTTTTTTTAATTCAATGAGGCTTGGTAAACTCCAATCAAGATAACCAGCTCCGCGATAGTCTCTGCATATTTTTGCAGCATAATCGCCATTGCCTTGCTGTTTAATAATTGCTGTGCTATTAATTTTACCTTTTCCAAGGTCAACATCAGATGCT
>CAIKTE010000244.1 GCA_903830285.1 uncultured Chitinophagaceae bacterium
CGAAGAGGCTTGCCCTAAAGATGCGATCTATTTAAGTGAAACATTTACGCCGGCAAGTTTTACTCGAGAAAGTTTTATTTACGGAAAAAAAGATCTGTTAATACCTGATGTTACGAAGCAACCTCTTGAGTTTGCTAAAGCAAAGGGAATTAATAATTAATAAAGATGAGTGCTACACAAATAATATTCTGGTTTTTATCTGCGCTTGCTCTGGTAAGTGCATTGATGGTATTGCTGAGCAAGAATCCGGTACACAGTGTGTTATGGCTGATCTCGGTGTTCTTTGCTATTTCAGGTCATTACATTTTATTGAATGCACAATTCCTGGCAATAGTTAACCTTATCGTTTATGCAGGTGCTATCATGGTATTGTTCTTATTTGTGATCATGCTGATGAATTTGAATAAGGACATGGAGCCACAAAAAAATATGTGGATGAAATTGGCCGGTGCCATTTCGGGCGGTTGCTTATTAATGATATTGGTATCGTTGGTAAGACAGGCCACCGAGATAGGAGGTAAAGTAGCAGAAATGAAAACAGGCAATATCGGTTTGATAGGCAATCTGGGAAAAGTGTTGTTCAATGAATATGTGGTGCCTTTTGAAATAAGCAGTGTATTGTTTTTGAGTGCAATGGTTGGTGCGATCGTGATCGGGAAGAAAGATTAAACCCCCTGCCCCTGAAGGGGAGTGTGAGGTTTATTATTTTATAAAATAAATTCCCCTTTAGGGGATAGGGGTATGCCAATTCAATACTATATCATTTTATCGTTAGCGTTATTCTGTATCGGGATCGTGGGAGTACTTGTGCGCAGAAATGTGATCATTGTTTTTATGTGCGTTGAATTAATGCTGAATGCCGTGAATCTATTGCTGGTGGCATTTTCTAAAATGCATCATGGAATTGCAGTTGTAAATGATAAGGCAACCACTGTTGGAACAGATGCACAGTTATTTGTTTTCTTTATCATGGTGGTGGCAGCTGCAGAAGTAAGTGTGGGACTGGCGATCATTGTGATGATGTACCGGAATACACATTCGGTGGATGTGAATTTTTTAAACAGATTGAAAAATTAACCCTTATCCCCTGCAGGGGAAAAAGGAGAATTTATAAATAACAAAATAAATAAAGTCCCTTTAGGGATTTAGGGTATGAATAAAATAGTTTACTTAGTTCCGTTGTTTCCTCTGATAGGATTTTTGATCAATGGATTGGGAAGAAAATCTCTTTCTAAATCTTTGATAGGGATCATTGGCAGTGCAACCGTATTGGCATCCTTTATCGTGAGTCTTGTTTTATTTTTTGATGTGAAGGCGCATGGGGCATCTATTGTTGATTATTTTAATTTCATTAATGTTGATTCATTAAAAGTTTCCTTTGCATTTCAGATCGATGCTTTGTCATCATTATTCTTATTGATCATCACCGGAGTTGGTTTTCTGATCCATGTATATTCTACTGCTTACATGATCGATGAAGAACCGCAGCATTACGGAAGATATTTTGCATACCTCAATTTATTCATCTTCTCGATGTTGTTATTGGTGATGGGTGCTAATTATGTGATCATGTTCATTGGTTGGGAAGGTGTTGGTCTATGTTCTTATTTACTGATCGGATTTTGGTTCAAGAATGACAATTTTAATTATGCAGCGAAGAAGGCTTTTGTGATGAACCGAATTGGTGATCTTGGTTTTTTATTGGCCCTGTTTTGGTTGATACAAAAATTGGGAACAGCGAATTATGCCGATGTATTTGCACATGCTTCTTCATTAAGCTCATTTGATGTAACAGCTATCACCATTTTATTATTTGTGGGTGCAATGGGAAAAAGTGCACAGATCCCCTTGTACACCTGGTTGCCGGATGCAATGGCAGGTCCAACGCCTGTATCAGCATTGATCCATGCCGCCACCATGGTTACTGCAGGTATTTATATGATAGCCCGCAGCAATGTATTGTATTCCATGAGTGAAGTGACGATGAACCTGGTCGCCATTATTGGTTTGGCAACAGCTTTGTTCAGTGCAACGATCGCATTGAAACAAAATGACATCAAAAAAGTATTGGCTTACTCTACAGTAAGTCAGTTGGGTTATATGTTTTTAGGATTAGGAGTAGGTGCTTATACGGGAGCCGTGTTTCATGTGATGACACATGCATTCTTTAAAGCATTATTATTCCTTGCTGCCGGTTCAGTTATTCATGCCATGCATCATGAACAAGACATTAGAAAGATGGGTGGATTGAAAAAACACTTGCCGATCACTCATATCACTTTTTTATTGGGATGTATCGCTATATCCGGTATTCCTCCATTCAGCGGATTCTTTTCAAAGGATGAAATATTAGCGGCTGCATTTGCAAAGAACCCGATTTATTGGGGATTGGGTGTTGCGGGTGCAGCGATGACTGCATTCTATATGTTCAGATTATATGCGACCACTTTCCTGGGAACATTCAGAGGAACGCATGATCAGGAACATCATCTGCATGAAAGTCCTGCTGCCATGACCATTCCATTAATTATTCTGGCATTATTGAGTGTGATAGGAGGGTTTGTTGGCGTGCCTGAGATCTTAGGCGGTCATCATGAATTAAGATCTTTTTTATCTCCTGTTATCACAACAGAAGTGGAACATCATATTGAACACAGTACAGAATATTTGCTGATGGGAATTTCTGTTGCCGTTGCTGCCATTGCGATCATCTTCGCTATTAATAAATTCAGTAAAAAACCAGAATTGGCAGAAGCAACCGGTTTCGGGAAAGTTTTATCCAACAAATGGTATGTGGATGAATTATACGACACGGTATTTGTAAGAACCACTTTGGCAAAAGGAAAATTCTTAAAAAATATCATTGAGAAAAACATTATTGACGGCGCGGTGAATGGGGTTGGCAAATTGGTGAATTATTCATCGAGACAATTACGTTTGATCCAAAGCGGATTGGTGAGTGGTTATATTTTGTTCATGGTATTGGCAATAATCGTTGTGGTGTTGATCTGGGTGAACGACGGATATATTTATAAATTTTTCAGTACACTTTTTTAAAAGCTGAAAGGCGAATAGAAATATGATTCCAGTTTTATTGATATTGATTCCTTTGTTAAGCGGATTGGTAACTTTCTTTTTGAAAGATGAGAAAGCTGCAAAAAGTTGGTCGCTTTTATCATCGGTTATTACGTTGGCAGTTGTGTTCAGCGGATTATTCATTTATGATCATAACAGCGAATCGAATTTTAATGCGGCATGGTTACCGGCATTGGGAAGTAGTTTCAGTCTGTCATTAGACGGCATGGGAAAGATGCTTACTTTATTAACTGCCATTTCATTTCCTGTGGTATTTGCTTCTACCTATAAAAACAGTTACAAAGAATCGGGAAGTTTTTACGGGTTAATGCTCTTAACGCAGGCAGGTTTAATGGGTGTGTTTGTTGCCGCTGATGCATTGCTGTTTTATTTCTTCTGGGAACTGGCATTGATACCTGTATATTTTTTATGTTCGATCTGGGGTGGTGAAAAAAGAATTGCCGTTACGTTTAAATTTTTCATTTACACTTTTATCGGTTCGCTATTGATGCTTGCCGGAATATTGTATCTCTATTTTCAAACACCCGATCATTCGTTCGCTATAAAATCTTTGTACAGTCTTCATTTATCTGTAAAAGATCAGAACATTATTTTCTGGTTATTCTTTATTGCATTTGCGATCAAGATGCCGATATTCCCTTTCCATACCTGGCAGCCTGATACGTACGAACAATCACCCACAGCAGTTACTATGATATTAAGTGGTGTGATGGTGAAGATGGGAATTTTTGCAGTGATACGCTGGTTGCTGCCGATCTTTCCTGATGCAGTGGCACATTTCAGTACTATCATCATTATTTTTTCTATCATTGGAATGATCTATGCTTCATTGATCGCCATTCAGCAGGATGATATAAAAAGATTGATCGCTTATTCATCCATTGCCCATATCGGACTGATGTGTGCAGCGATTTTTGCGCATAATAGAATAGGACTGGAAGGAGTGCTGATACAAATGTTCAATCACGGTATCAATGTGATCGGATTATGGATCGTAGCAGATGTGATAGAACAACAGTTGGGTACACGTAAATTAAGTGAGTTGGGCGGGCTTGCACAAAAAGCACCGGTACTCGCCATTTTATTGGTAGTGATGGCTTTGGCAAATATTGCTTTGCCATTGACCAATGCCTTTGTAGGAGAATTCTTAATGTTCAACGGATTGTTCCAATATAATGTTTGGTTTGCAGCTATTGCAGGCATCAGCATTATTCTGGCTGCAGTGTATACATTGAATATGGTGCAAAAAATATTTTACGGGAATACAGTCTCAATAACTGCCAATGCTGTTGATGCAAAAAATAATGTACAATGGATCCTGATAGTTTTGGTTGTTGTTGTTTTGCTGTTGGGAGTGTATCCGCAGCCATTGATCAATTTAACCAAAGATACTGTAAATATAATTTTGGTAAATCGTTAAAGTGATTGGTTTGGGTTGAAATAAAATCAACTTATAACTTATAACTAATAACTTATAACTCGATATGAACGCTATTATTCTTTCTGCTTTATTAGGTGTAGTGATGATGTTCAGCAGCATCCTCACTGAAAACAGGACAATTATCAGAAATATTGCCATTGCAGGATTATTGATCTTGCTGATCGGTAATTTATTGAATACTTATACGGTCTATAGTTTCAATATCGACTCACATAATATGCTGCGTTTTGATAAATTTGGATTATTCTTTAACAGTATAGCAATTGCCTCAACTTTATTATATGCGATCTTAAGCGGAAGCGACGTTGTGAAAGTGGGTAATTATCCGGCTGAATCTTTTGCCTTGATATTTTTTGCTCTCTGCGGCGTAGCTATTTTATCGTCATACAATACTTTGCTGATGTTGTTTCTTGGTATAGAGATCATGTCTATTCCTTTATACATACTTACCGGTTCAGACAAAAAGAATTTAAAAAGCAATGAAGCTTCATTGAAGTATTTTCTGATGGGCTGCTTTTCAACAGGCATCCTGTTAATGGGCATTACTTTATTATATGGTGCTTCCGGAAATTTCAATATTGAGTCAGTTCATTCTACAAGCAATGCAGTTACTACTTCTTATAATTACGGGATATTGGCTCCATTGGGACTGATACTGATATTTATCTCGATGTGCTTTAAAGTATCGGCAGCACCCTTTCATTTCTGGACACCTGATGTTTATGACGGAGCGCCGAGTGTGTTTACTTCCTTTATGGCAACTATTGTTAAGGCGGCAGGATTCATTGCATTCATAAAATTGTTTAGCATAAGAATGGCAGATCTGGGACCATCTTCTTCCATCATTCTGTCCACTATCATAATTGCCACTTTACTGGTTGGGAATATCACAGCAGTATTTCAACAAAGCGTAAAAAGAATGCTTGCCTATTCAAGCATTGCTCAGGCAGGATTTATGTTATTTGCATTGTATGGCAATAATGATCTGAGTTCGGAAGGTATTTTATTGTATTCAGCAGCATACAGCATTGCTACGATCGGCATTTTCGCGATCCTGATCAAAATGAAGGATTACACATTTGACGGGTATAATGGTCTGGCCAAAAAACAGCCCTTAGTTGCAGCGGCTAATACGGTGTTTTTATTATCATTGGCGGGCATACCTTTAACTGCAGGGTTCTTCGCAAAATATTATATGCTTGCTTCGGCACTAAAGAGTAACGGGCATGCTGTATTATGGCTTGTTATTGTTGCCGTTTTATTTGCGGCTGTCAGTGTTTATTATTATTTCAGGGTCATTCAGGCCATGTATTTTAAAGAAGGAGAAGCCGAAACCACAGAGATCAGTTCGAAGTTCAAAGCGGGTTTGGTAGTGATGGCAATATTGATCATACTAATTGGAATAAACCCTTCTTTCCTGTTGAACTGGTTTTATTTTTAAAGGAAAAGAGATCTTCGTTGATTTCCATCCTTAAAATATTCCCCTTATCATTTTCTTTTAATGTATATGAGAATCTCATTTATCTTTATTCAGTTGTTGAATAAAATATTTGCATGACAATCGTAGATTCTTTTCAATTAGCCTTCAGAACAGTAAAAGGAAATAAACTCCGTACAGGCATTACCGTGGCCATTATTGCGTTTGGTATCATGGCATTGATCGGTATCATTACCGCTATTCAGGCAATGAACCAAAGCCTGAAAGAGAGTTTCTCTTCTATGGGTGCTAATGCATTCAGTATCCGTTTCAAAGAATCAAATGTTCATTTTGGAGGAAGGGGCGATCAGGTTACCAAAACGCAGCGTGGTAAGAAAGAAAAGAAGTCAAACCTCAACAAGTATATCGTTAAAAACGATGCAGAATATTTTAAAGAAAACTTTAAATTCCCTGCACAGGTAAGTATTTATTTACGCGGACCGGGCAGTCAGGAATGCCGGTATAAAGACAAGAAAACAAATCCTGTTGTAAATATCTGGGGTGGGGATGAAAATTATGTTTCGGTAAATGCATTCACCATCGCTGAAGGAAGGAATCTTAATAATTTAGATGTAAACAGTGGGAGAAGTGTTTGTTTGATCGGAAATAATGTGGCCACAAAATTATTTGGGAGCAGTCCTGAAAAATGTATCGACAAAATTATTCGCGTGGGGGGAATGCCTTACAGGGTAATTGGCTTACTTAAAACTAAAGGCAGCAGTGCTATGCTGCGTCAGGATGATATAATTATCACATCCTACAATAATGCAAGACGTTTGCAAAATGCCGGAAAATCTTTCTTGATCGGCATTATGGTAGACAATGTAACACAGCTTGATCCGGCTGTAGGTGAAAGCACTTCCGTTTTTCGTGCAGTAAGGAAACTGCAGCCAACTGATGCAGATAATTTTGTAATCGAAAAAAGCGACAAGTTTGCTGAATTGTTCATTTCATTATTAAGCGGTATCACAGGTTCTGCCGGTGCCATTGGTATGATCACTTTGATTGGTGCAGCCATTGGTTTAATGAATATCATGTTGGTGGCAGTAAATGAAAGAACAAGGGAAGTGGGGTTGATAAAAGCGATAGGTGGGAAAAGCAGAAATGTACGTCAGCAGTTCTTATTTGAAAGCATGATCATCAGTTTGATGGGTGCATTATGCGGAATTATCTTAGGGGTATTAGTAGGCAATCTATTTGCCTCATTTATGAATACAGGATTTGTTGTGCCATGGGCATGGGTGATAGGTGGTATCGTAATATGTTCTCTGGTAGGATTGGCTGCGGGTATTTATCCTGCCATGAAGGCGGCAAAATTAAATCCTATCAATGCTTTACGTTACGAGTAATTAATTTTCTTTCCTCTTAAAAAATAGTTTCAATTTATCATTGATGTAATAGAGTACATCTTCTTCTTCTGTGTGTTTACGAAGCCAATTGTATGATGGTCTGTATTGTTGAATGAAAATGCTTAATGAATCGGTAGAAAGTGTAGCGTATTTACTCACCAAAGCTGCCGTGAACCGATAATTGATATATTGTTCCTGTTCTATCTGGTCGAAGAGATCAATAGCCTTCTTTTTCCTTTTCTCCCTGCCGTAAAATCGATCTAGATTAAGACCGATACCGGAACCCGAATTTCCATCGGAAAAAACAGGAAGGGTGTGATCGCTCATGGTTTGAAAAAAATCATTTCTTCTTTTCAGGCTGTCTGACTGATAAGCCGAAAGTTTCATCTTACTGTAAACGGTAACCTCTGCCAAACTTTTTGTTAATGGCGATAGTAATATATGCAGTGTATCTTTTTGTAAAATCTTTTCATTGATTAAAACGGTATCGAAATTATAGCCCACGGAAGCGAAGGACAATAATTGATTTTGTGCAACAGCTATTTTAAAGAAACCATTCTTATCAGACAAAACGGTTTGGTGGGTATTTACATTTGTAATGCTGGCAAAGAGCAATGGCTGGTTGGAAATGCTGTCTTTTAAAGTTCCCGATAAAACAACTTTATTCTGTGAAAAAGCGCAGGAGATTAAAAAAGTCAGAAAAAAAATTAAAGAGTATCGTATCATTTAAATTTATTTAATCAAAGTTAAGCTATGCCCGCAAACGTTTGTGATAGGCAGGGTTTTAATGCAATAAATGCATCAGGCAATATTATCAGGAAATGCCGGCAATTAAAAGTTAAACCATTAATGCATATGGAATTAATAAAGCTAACAAGTGTTATTAAAAGCCAAAGATTTTTTATTTCAAATCTCATTGGCTGGCATTGAAATATTCACTACTTTGCCTGCAATTGGGTGTAAATTTAGTGTCACTTCTAAGTGGAAATAAAAGTAAGTATTCAACTTAACAGATATTTTTGTGTTTGTACCGAAAACTTGCTTGTTCCTTTCGATAAAATACTTAATTTGTAAGCCCTTTTAAAAATTTCTGAAACAATGTTTTGACTTTTCAATACATTTTTTCAGTAGAATTGTAAACACAAATTTTTTATTATTGTAATTTCTAAAAACTAAAAATCAATTGACCATGGCTGACATCAAACCAACTGCCGCTGCTGCCCCCAAAGCATCAACTTCTGTTCAACCGAAGAAGAGTGGTAATTTAATCTCATTGATTGCCCCATTTACTTGTATCGTTTTAGGTTATTTAATCTGGCGTTTTGTGTTGGGAGCTCCTTCAAATTTTATGAAACCCGATCAAGATGCAAGCCATTGGTTTTGGCCTGATCATGCAAATCCAAAGGGTGCATTAGTTAAAATGTATGAAGGTGGTATTCTTGTACCATTATTGATTGGTGCATTTTTGACTGTAATCACTTTTGTGATTGAAAGATTTTTAACCGTTTCAAAAGCATCAGGTACAGGAAGCATTCCTGAATTTATCCGCAAAGTGCAATTTCATTTAGCAAATAAAGATGTTGATAAAGCAATTGTAGAATGTGATAAACAAAAAGGAAGTGTAGGCAATGTAATGAAAGCCGGTTTGCGCAGATACAAAGAAATGATTCATAATACTGAATTAGCGACGGAACAAAAAATATTGGGAATACAGAAAGAAGTGGAAGAAGCTACTGCTCTGGAATTACCGATGTTGGAAAAGAATTTGGTGTTCTTATCTACTATTGCATCTATCGCAACCTTGTTAGGTTTGTTGGGTACGGTAATGGGTATGATCCGTTCATTCTCTAAATTAGGTGATGAAGGTGGTGGAGAAGCTGCACGTCAGTTATCTCAAGGTATTTCTGAAGCCTTGTTTAATACAGCTTTGGGTATCGGTACATCTGCAGTGGCAATTGTATTCTACAACATCTTTACCACAAAGATCGATGCTGTAACTTATGGTATTGACGAATCTGGTTTCACTTTAACTCAAAGCTTCGCTGCTAATTATAAATAATCGTTGATTATTTATGGAAAGTGAAAAGTTTTGAATCTTTAATTGTGAAAACATATTTTAAATAACAAACAATGGCCAGACCTAAGATACCTCGAAAGAGTACAAACATAGATATGACGGCGATGTGCGATGTGGCCTTTCTTTTGTTGTCATTTTTCATCTTAACAACAAAATTTAAACCGGCTGAAGCCATAACTGTCACTACACCCAATTCTGTGGCGGCAAAAGCAGCACCCGATAAGGATATTGTACTTGTTACCTTAGATAAAAATGGCAAAGTATTTCTTTCAATGGATGACGAACAAAAGAAAGAATATATAGCCAATACGCTAAACACAACCAAGAATTTAGGAATTAATGTAGCAGCTTTTAAGAAAGCAGCTTTTATTGGCGGATCATTCAGTCAACTAAAATCGTTCCTTGAAGTTCCTGAAGAAAGCAGAAAAGGAGATGCCTTACCAGGTATCCCTACTGATTCTTCAAAAGGGTCTAATGAAATGGTTGAATGGATGCGTTTAATAAATGATGCTTATCAGGGTAAAAAAATGAACCTCTTGTTAAAGGGAGATAATCTTGCTAAATATCCTGCTTTTAAAAGCGTGATAGATGCTTTTAAGAAGAATGACTTTTTGAAATTCCAAATGGTCACTAATCCGGAAAGCGTTCCTATCGGCTCAGAATTATGGAAGAATAATCAGAAAGGTGAGAAGAGAGATGAATAAGTAAACATTATTTCTAACAAAAAAATTACTGCAAAATGGCAGAATTAGATACCTCGAGCGGCGGGGGGCATAAGAAGGGCCCAGGGGTCAAAAAAGCGAAGAAACTATCTACCAGAGTGGATTTAACTCCCATGGTTGATCTTGGCTTCCTGCTCATTACGTTTTTCATTTTTACAACAACGATGAGTCAGCCAACAGCAATGCGACTTTTTTTACCGAAAGATGCCGATAAACCGGAAGATCAAAATAAAGCAAAAGAGTCAGGAGCATTTACCATTTTATTAGGCAAAGACAATAACGTTTTCTATTATGAAGGCATATTGAATACGGCTAATGCTTCAGCAAACTTTAAATCTTCTAATTTCGGTTCAGGTGAAGATGGTATACGTAATGCAATTCTCCGTAAAAAAGCAAACACAAATGAGAAAGATTTAGTGATTGTTATTAAGCCCGGAGATGAATGCACTTATAAAAACGTGGTTGACATTTTAGACGAAATGTCG
>CAIKTE010000245.1 GCA_903830285.1 uncultured Chitinophagaceae bacterium
AGAATACACTGTTCCATCTTTACCAACTACCGATAGATCTGCACCAACCGATCTTCCCATATCATATGCATCGTACTTACCGTCAAAGCCATCAGTGGCGGGATCAACACCCCATCTCACCACCACTTCATCACCGACATTTTCTCCCTGCTTTAATAAGGAAAGTTTGATGATGCTTTTGTCCTGTCCCCCTATCGGCTGCACACCAAACAAACTTGCCAAGGCTGCTGTGTTTGTTTTATCTGTTTCACTGATAGATAATGCTGTAGCACCTGTTGAATGAACAAAGAACCCTGCACCGTTTTCTATAACATTTGATTGATTGCCTGTACTAACAGCATTTACATAAGATGCAAAAGCTGTTGTATTGGGATCATACCGATAGATCGCATTATCCAGATTAATTGTATTATTGGATTTGATCGTTGTCCAGTTAATATTAGATGCATAGGGATTAGCAATTAAGTTCCATCCTTTATTGCTATTGCCACTTGTATAACCCAATACAATATTTTGGGTTCCGGTATTAACCGGACCGCTGAAATTAATGGGAGAAGATATCACACCCCCACTTAATAAAATCCCTTTATTAGAAGTAATGGTTCCGCTTGTAAATGCGTTCCATCCTGCATTCACAGAACCGCCATTGCCGTAAGCTCCGTTATCGCCAGCTTCATTATAGGTATCTGCCTTATAACCCGATGTATAGAATCCAACTAAGCTTGTTTCATCAAGTGTTGTAGATGCTATAAATGGAAAGCCCACCATTCTCCATTGCTGACTACTTCCAATATATCGTTGCACAATTACATTGCCGCTTAAATAACTGCCGCTTCCCTGTGTAATACTTGCCGAACCCGCAACTGTTGAAAGCAATGTGATATATCCTCCTGCATTTAATGCTCCCGCTGTTGGAGTAATATTGCTAGTAATAGATTGCATGCCACCGGTACCTGTTGCAGTACCCGCAGTTTTATTTAGTATCAAAGTATTGATAGTTCCCGTACCCAATATATTCTGTGCATTGCCGCCACCTAATGTAAGATTGGTAATAGTTCCGTTATTATTTAAACCTTCATGCAATGCCAGATCACCCGAAGTGGAAACGGTTATCGTTTCTCCGTTTGTTACATAAAGCTGTGCTTTTGTAACAAAAGAAAAAAACAGCAATACGGATGTATATAAAAGTTGTTTGAACATTTGTAATAGTTTTAAATTAATAACTGATTCACTGTTTTATTATTAAAAAGCCCTAATAGCTCGAACTTTGTAATTGTTGGTATCCTTACTGTCCTGATTTTGAGTACCGTTTAAGAAATTCTCTAACCATGCGTAAGCATTGAGATAAGCATTTAATACATCTGACGAAGTCCAATAGTAACCGGCAATACCGCCAATAGCTGTTTTATTTAAGTAGAGTTTATTTAATTCATCTTTACTGGGTAGAAACCAATCTGAGTATCCACCCCCGGCATATGCTCTGGCTACCCCTGCTGCATAATTGGTACTTGTAGCACCTTGACTGGTAATAATAGCATTGGTATTTGCAAGCCCAGTTCCAATGGCTGTTCCGTTTCCTCCTGTAGCAGTATAAGAACCATTAAACCATTGTATACCCGTACTTTGATCTGAAGTAGCAGCTATTAATCCATGTGGTGTATTGGGATCATAGCCCGGATCACCGCTAACTAATATGTATGCAATGATTCCACCTTGATAAGTTTGGCCGATTGCCAGTGGGGCAGCTTTTGTTCCTCCAACAATATTAGTCCAGGCTGTTCCATTAAATCCTTCCCATTCTCCCGCACCGCAATTGGTACAATAGATCATTAATCCTGCAGCAGGTGTAGCAATTGCATCACGTTGTGCTGCCGTCATTCTAGGAGGTAAAAATCCTTGTGTTGTACTGGTAACATCCAATTTAGCAGATGCATTAGGCGTATTGGTTCCAATACCTACCTGTGCATGTACTGCAACGAAAGCAAACAGGAATAAAGCGAGTATACTTCTTTTCATTTTTGTAAGGCTTGATTTTTAATGATCATAATATGTACTGTTCGAATCTTACTATTCGGCTTATCTCATGATGAAGTAATTAGTCCCTCAACAAAACATTCAGAAACCTTATGCAGTAATCTTGTTTATACTGTTAGGCAGGTTGTATCAAGCCATTTTATTTTTGTGACTTGATATATTTATAAGGACCATCACCACCAACCTGAACATCTGATTTTTTAGGTTCCACTTCAATTTTGCTACGTTGTGCATAAACAAGCCAATAGAAACTTCCATTTTTACCATGCACAGTGAATGCATTATCCTTTACTCTTGATGTGCTGTAAACGATATTCTCATCTGTGTCATCAGCATAGATTGGCGTTATTTGTATAGAAAAATTGCCTGCAAAAGAACTTACATAATCGGGAAGTTTCACGGTTACAGATTGATTATTCTCCACCTTAGCCTCACCTCTATAATAAACCCC
>CAIKTE010000246.1 GCA_903830285.1 uncultured Chitinophagaceae bacterium
GGGTAGTATCTTAAATGCAAGTAATGTTACGGTGCAAAGATATCTTTCACAAAATCAACGGGCATGGCGCATATTAAGTAATCCATTAACCAATTCAATTTCATGGAATGTATTGGCAGCAAATAGTACCACGCCTATAGATTTATCGGGAACAGGTATTACTGCTTCAGGAGAAATTTATAATCCCGTAAACAATGTATTTGAGGGTTATAGTTCTTCTGCAAATACTATTCCGGGCACATCCGGATATTCATTATTTGTAAGAGGAAAAAGTGGAGAAGGAATTGGTGCGGATAGAACCTATAGTATTAGCGGTACACCCAGTAATGTAACGCTTGCTGTTACCGGTACATTGAATACCGGCAATGTAACAATGAGTGTAACTGCAGGTAATTATTATGTAATACCTAACCCATTTGCAGCACCTGTTAGCGCTTACGCTATTTTAAATTATGGTTCAAACAGTACACTGATCAATAATAGTGCGATCTACTATTGGAATGCAGTATTGGGCTCTACAGATGTAAAAGTTTTATCAGGAGGGTATGTTACTCCTTCATTGGCATCCTCAAGTACTGCCGGCGATGCCTACGATTATATTGTTCCAATAATGGGTGCGTTTTTAGTTTCAGCAACCGGAACCGGTACTATAACGATTCCAACCAGTGCAATGTATGCAGGAACTTATACATACAAACTTCCTTTTGGAATTAATACGCAAAACAACCATATAGGCTTAAGTGTTTTGAGAGATACAATACCATTCGATTATCTGAATATTTATATGAATGATAATGCAAGTGCATTAAGTACTGATAAATTAGATTTTGAGAAAATGAATAATACCAATCTCGATTTTTATAGTATTAGTGCAGATAACAAAAATTTGTCGATAGATGAACGAGCAGCCACCACACAAAAAATAGCATTAGGAATTAAAACAAATTTACAAAATCAGTTTGTTATTAAGGTAGATGCATTAAATCTACCAGCCGGAACAGAATTGTATTTAAAAGATAATTTACTAAATACACTCACCTTGTTAAATGAAGGATTGAAATATAATTTTTTAATTACTTCAGATAGCTTAACAAAAGGGAATAATCGTTTTGAATTAACCTACACAAAAGCAGGTTTGCCATTGATGCGTGGAGAAATAGATAATACTGCTCAAAATGAATTAACTGTTTATCCTAATCCTGCTCATGATTTTGTACTGGTAAGTACACATAGTAATGCTGCAACAGATATTACTATATATGATAGTAGGGGGGGATTAATAAACACACAAAAAAATTCCGGAACTAATGTTATTAAAATACCCGTGGGCAATCTTTCTGCCGGTATGTATTTATTTCATATTACTGATGGGCAACAGACAATCATTAAAAGAGTTATGATCCATTAGATTCATGCATAATAACGATCTATGAAATTGAGATTCAACCTGCAGAAGCAAATTGCCATTCAGAATAAGTGTGTATTATTAATGTATATGATGCTATCAAGTGTTTTATGTAAATCACAATTTCAGGGAACACTGGGAGGGGGTAGTAGTTCCGGTTCGCTTGGCAGTTCCAGTACGCTTGGCAGTTCCACTACACTTCGCAATATGAATTCTCATTATATCATTCAGGGCAAAGACAATGTTTTTGCAAAACCGATCACATTGTCCGGTCAACTGAGTGCACAAGCCAACACTTTTGGAGGCTCGCCCGGACCGCCCGGACCAGGCATAGGCGGAGGTACCAGTGATCCTGATGCAGTGCCTATTGATGGTGGACTTAGTGTTTTGGTAGCAGCAGGCGTAGCATATCATGTAAGAAAGAAAAAGGAAAGAAAAACAGAGAATAACAGAGAATAACAGTGTAATAGTTAATAGTAAATAAACA
>CAIKTE010000247.1 GCA_903830285.1 uncultured Chitinophagaceae bacterium
CTTTTTCGATCAGGGACGGTATTGTAAATACATCAATAGCGGTTAAGGCCATTGTTTTTGCTGCCACCATCATTCCTTTTGTTCCTATTTCTGTACCGCCGCAGGCAACAGCTTGCCAGCTATGCGCAGGTGTTCCGGGGATCCATGTAGCTGCACGTAACCCAACAGTTGGGGCTGCATAACTTACATCACCAACATCAGTAGACCCACCGCCTGCATCTTCTTCAACTTTCAATGGTTTTACAGTTGCAGCTGATTCAATTGCCGGTGGTTTTACAGTGAAGGATGATTGAATTTTTTTACCGAATTCGATCTCTTCATTCGTATAGGTTACACCGCCTACTCTTTCCAGATCCTTTTGCATCACTTCGGCCAATGTTTTATTCAATAACAGATCATGTGTGCCCCCAATGATCTCATAATCCATAGTTGTTCCTGTTCCCAATGCAGCACCATCTCCTGCTTTTACTACTCTTTCAAATATTGATTTTACCATGTCTCTGTTTGGATGACGAACATAATAATATACTTCTGCAAAATCCGGAACCACATTTGGAGCCTTACCACCATTGGTAATTACATAATGGATCCTTGTTTCTTGCGGAACATGTTCGCGCATCATGTTCACCATATTGTCCATGGCTTCTACTGCATCTAAAGCAGAGCGACCCTTATCGGGTGCCGCTGCTGCATGTGCAGAAATGCCGTGAAAACGAAATTTGGCAGAGGTATTGGCCAGTGCACTTGTCATGGTAACACCATTCTCTGCTCCCGGATGCCAATGTATCACCACATCCACATCAGCAAATAATCCGGCACGAACCAGATAGACTTTGCCACTGCCGCCTTCTTCTGCAGGACAACCATATACACGGATCGTTCCGCTTAATTTCTTTTCTTCCATTAATTTTTTTATTTCAATACCGGCAGCAACAGATGCTGTACCGAATAAATGATGACCACATCCATGTCCTGCATCTTTTCCTGCACTGATCTTTTCGGGAACAGCTTGTTGTGATAATCCGGGTAATGCATCAAACTCAGCTAATATGGCAATTACAGGAGATCCACTGCCATAAGTAGCAACAAAAGCAGTCGGCATCTCAGCAATTCCCGCTTTCACCGAAAACCCCGCATCCGTTAATGTTTTCTGATGTAATGCAGAACTCTTTACTTCTTTATAGCCTACTTCTGCATAATCCCAGATCTGCAATGCTATCTTTTTATAATCATCATACTTAGCCTGGATATCAGTAATGGCTTCCGACTTTAAAGCTTCGGAAGGATTGACTGCAGATTTCTTTTGCGCTGAAGAAATGATGGCAACAGTGCAAAAAGACAGCAGTAAAACGAGTTGGTTTATTTTCTTCATGTGTGTGTTTTGTGATCTTGAAAATTAATCCTTTTCTATTTTCGACAACATATAGTTTTATTGATAATGTTGGTCTTACATTTTAATGATAAAGAAAAATGCTATTGAGCCGGGATGGCTATTTTGGAGAAATAATTAAGCCGTTTAAAATTTATACAAACAGATCCTGATATAATTGTCCGCCGGGAACAACAGAATATTTCGACAGATCAGTAATACCCTCTTTTGCAAAAACCTCTTCGTCAATAAAAGTATTGCCTGTACATTCTTCCGAAGGTTTTGATAAAATATAGTAAGCAGCATCGGCCAATACATCAACCGTGCGGCTCATTTTGGCCAGTGCTTCGCCGCCCAGTAAATTTCTTACTGCAGCCGTATCGATGGTGGTGCGTGGCCATAATGCATTAGATGCAACTTTGTCTTTCTTGAATTCTTTTGCCCAACCTATCGCCATCATACTCATGCTGTATTTTGTAATGGTGTACGCAGCATGCGGGCCCAACCATTTTGGATCAAGATTTACCGGCGGAGATAAAGTAAGGATATGTGCATTGTTTCCTTTCTTTAAATAAGGAGCACAATTCTTTACAACAAGAAATGTTCCGCGAATATTGATGCTTTGCATCAGATCAAAACGTTTGGCTTCCGTTTGTTCCGTTCCTGTTAACTGAATGGCAGATGCATTATTGATAACGATATCAATGCCTCCGAATTTTTCAACTGCCTGTTGAACGGCCGATTGAATTTGTTCTTCAAAACGAATATCTGTCTGCACCGCCAAAGCCTTGCCACCAATAGCTTCTATCTCTGCTGCTGCACTGAAAATAGTACCTCCCAGTTTAGGATTTTCTTCTGTGCTTTTTGCTGCAATTACAATATTAGCGCCTTCTTTTGCCAAACGCAATGCGATGGCTTTACCAATTCCCCTGCTGGCTCCTGTAATAAAAACAGTTTTGTTTTGAAATGACATAGCAATAAAGTTATGAGTTGTAAGTTATAGGTTAAAAGTGAAAGCAGAAGATCACCAGCCTAAAAATGTTTTAATGATATTCTCTGTTTCCGTACATGCTTTTTGCAGATCATCATTTACGATCGAATGATTAAAATGTTTCTTGAAAGACATCTCATATTTCGCTTTACTGACTCTGGTGTAAACTGTTTCAGTTGTTTCGGTGCCCCTGCTTTCCAGTCGCTTTTTTAATTCATCCACACTGGGCGGTTCGATGAAAAGTGATAAAGAATTATTTTGGTATTGCTGCTGTACATGAACAGCACCCTTTACATCAATATCCAGCATCGGAATTTTTCCGTCGTTCCATATCCGCTGCAATTCACTTTTTAAAGTGCCATAATATTTCCCTTCGTAGACCATTTCCCATTCTGCAAAAAGATCTTCTTTTATCTTTTGTCTAAAATCTTCCACGCTCATGAAATAATAATCCAACCCGTTCTTTTCTTCTACCCGCGGTGCTCTTGTAGCAGCAGAAATGGAAAAAGCTAGTTTGGGATATTTATTCAACAGATAATGCGTGATGGATGTTTTGCCTGCACCTGAAGGAGCTGTAATGATGATTATTTTTCCGATCATGATTGTTACTATTCACTGCAAAGAAAAGGAAGTTTCGCATCGCTCTGCAAATCCTTTATGCACTGTTATTGGCTATACCATTACGTTAAAGATTGTCATCTTCTCTTGTTTCACGCAAAGAGCGCAACGAATACAACGGTCGCAACGGTTTCTTTGTTTCACGTCCGAAGGACTCCTCTTTGGAGCAGCGGCGCAGTGAACGCAACAATTCTCAAATAGAAGCGATTCCTATTTCACACAAAGAGCGCAAAGAATACAACGAACGCAAAGGTCGTTTAGTTAATGTCATTCTATGTTCGCACTGTCACCCTTGTAAGTGTTTAGTAATTCGGTAACACTTTTTTGTTTACCGCTTTATCCACTAAACGACTCTCTTCAATTTTTAAATGATTTACGCTCGTCGTTTGTGAATAAAGCTGATTGTCACGTTTTATGCTTTTCAGCCATCTCA
>CAIKTE010000248.1 GCA_903830285.1 uncultured Chitinophagaceae bacterium
AGTAGCTATTAATAACTTTTTTCTTAGCCTGTACCTTGCTATCTCTACTCCCCGAACTGAAATATTCATTAATTGTGAAATTTCTTTTGAGGAAAGATTAACACGCAGGTAAGCACACAATTTTAAATCTGTTGAACTGAGTGTTGGATATTTTAGCTTAAGAAGACTAAGATAATTGCCATATACATCATCGAAATGACTGACAAACTGATCCCAGTGCGTATCGTTTTTTTCTGCATCGTTTAGTAAATGGACGATACGTTTAAAATCGCCGGAGGAAGCAACGGAAGGTGTATTTTTCTGGAAACGGATCAGCTCTTCTTTCATTTTTGAAATCACTTTCCCTCTTTCTACAAGGTGCATGGTTGCATTGGCAAGTTCTTTGTTTTTATAGTTTACATCAGATTCTAATTTTTCATTCTGCAGTTTAATGATCTCTTTTTCATTATGGTCCATCTCCAACTGATACATATATTTCAGATGCTCCTGTTCTTTGGCATATTTCAATTGTTGGTTGGCAAATTTTTTCTCCTGCCATTTATTTAAAAAAAATATTGCAATGATAAAAGCTGAGAAATAAATAATAAAGGAAGGCATGGTTTGGTACCAGGCAGGTTCAATTTTAAAACGATACGATACCGGCTTAGACTCATTGCCTAAATTTGTACGTGCTTTTACATTAAAAGTATAATTACCATAATGCAAATTGGTATAGTCCTTTTCTGTTTTTTTTATCCAGCCAGACCATTTATCCTCGAAGCCCACCAATTGATAGCTATACTCAATGTTTTTTTCCTGCCCATACAAGGGGCAAGAGTATTCAAAATGAATACTGTTCAACGAATTGGGAAGTTGGGTGATGGGTTGATCATTTTCAGCAGCTTTATTTATTCCAGTTGTTGAGTAACCTCCATATATAAGACTATCTGTTTTACCGGTAACCCTTACGTTTCCTATAAGCATGGTTAGTTCAGAAATATTCTGCAGATAATTACGATAGTTTATATGATACACCCCTTTCTCTGAGCCCAAAAAAATATTGTTCTTATTATAGGGGTACATATATTCAAATCCGTTCACCAGTTTATTGGTCAATTCGGGAAAATATAATATAGAAAATGCTGCTGCGGCTGATGGCTTCTGATAATCTACCACACCTACTTTTTTATCACTACTGAACCAGATATTGCCATCAAGATCTTCATTGAGGTAAGCAATATGCGTATCTTTTAAAATGGGCAGGAGTGTGGAAGGAATAAACTTATCCGCGGGTTCATTATATTCATAGATCCCCTTTTGAGTGGCTGCTACAACCCTTCCTTTTATATAGAAAATGAAATTGTTCAAGCTTCCCGGAAGTCCGTCATTTTGGTCATATAATTTATAGGTCAGTGATTTTTTATTTTCAGATAAACGTATTTTATAGATGCCCTTTAATGGATGCGAAGCCCATACTATATTATTATTATTGTAATCGATTTTCAGAAATCGAAGTGATTCATTCAAGCCCTCTATCTTGCCAGCATCAATAAAATTATTGCCGTTATATTCTAATAATTGTAACCCGTTATAAGTACCTACAATTGTTTCATTGGTTTTTGCATAAGTATTAAACTGGTTGAAAAGCCAGGAGCCCGTGCCGGGTACTAAAGGCCTTGCATGACCGTTTTCGATCAGGAAAGTGCCATCATGGTGCCCCATCAATACTTGCTTATTAATTTCGTCAATGCTCCATACCTGGCCATTGGTATTTGCGATCTTTGTAAAATTGGCTTTTGAAAAACTGAGGTCATTTATGGAGAGATCAAGTGGAACCTGGTATAAACCATCCGAAGTGCCAATATATAATTTATCACCGATGATCTTAATGGCATAGGATGCCAATTGGTTATATTTATCAGGAAGTATCCTTTTGATAGCACTATTATAAGCAACAAAATCAATTCCGTTATCAAGCCCCATCCATAGATTTCTGCCCTTGTCTAAAAAAAGGCAAAGAATATTATTGTTTTGTAAACCCTCTGTTCGGGAAATGGTTTGTATCAATTTCCCTTCAATATTAATAATATAACAGCCGCCGGAAGTAGTTCCTATAGCAAATTCATCCTCATTTACCCTGACGATACAGTAGATACGGTTGCTGATAAATACCTTGTCAGCCTCTGTATTCTTTTGAATCAACTGCCCTTTATGCAATAGATAAATGCCATTTTTTAAAGTGGTGACCATCAGGGTATCATTCCTGAAATGCAGTATCCCCGTTATTAATCCATCCCTCAGCATAGGAACATTGCAGAAGGTTTGCCAAGCGTTATTTTTAAATCGCATGATACCGCTGTCCCTGTCCTGTGCGTATAATTCATCACCTACGCTTTTCATGAACCTCCATTCTGAGGGAGCTTTAAAAACACGTATCACCTGGTCTTTATATTCAAAGATCTTTTTATTAGCTCTGAAAAAAACAGCATTGCCTGATATTTCTATATGCCAGATATCGGCAAAATCTCTGAAGCTTTCGGGGATTAACTTTTTAAGAGAAGTATAACTCAGGTCGCCGTTAGGCCCGGGAGAAAAGAAACCAAACTCATTTTGACTGCCAATATAGATAGTGCCCGTCAGTGAATCGATCATAACAGAACGTACAAATGTTCTGTTGGGCAAAAGATATTGTTTCCAGTAATTTCCATCATAACTCAGCAAACCGTCATTATTGGCAAAATATAAAATTCCGTTCTTACCCTGCTTTATTGACCAGGTTTGTGTTCCTCCGTGATAATCCTTGTTTGAGAAATTTTCGATCTCAGGTAACCCAATCGTGTTTTGGGCTATACAGCAGTTGAAAACAAAAACGAAAGTACTCAGGATGAATAGTTTCATGAAAGCAATATTAGGCTATGTTGTAGTCTTGATGTAATACACTTGTATTGATAATCAACATCTTATGTTTTAATGATGAAGTAAAGATGTAGTCTTTATTACAAAAAGCCACTGTAAGCGTTCTAGGTTTGCAGTACCAAAAATAATAATTTTTTGGATTGCTGCATATGAAAAAACTGATTCATCCATTAACCGAACTGCCGGAAAGAAAACCAATTGGTGATGGAGGGCAAATACAGCCTAACAGTTTAAGACTTGCATCAATCCGTCTTTATGACAATACTGCATTTCAAATTCCCCTTCTACATATTCAACAATTTACATACTTAAAAATCAATACCATGAATACAACCTGATCGCAGATGTTTTATTCAAGCACCGAAACAAATAATTAGTCTATTAACAATTTATCAAAAACTAACTTTTATGGACTGCCGTATGATTCAAACAAAAGCTGCATTAATAAAATGCACTTACATTTTTAAGAGGATAATACCATTACTGGCATTATTCATATTATCTGTATCCTTTGAAAACAGTTTATATGCTCAAACGGGCAATATAACAGTCAAAGGAAAGATCACCGCTGCTTCCGGGGAAGCCCTGAAGGGAGTTTCCATTTTAATTAAAGGAAGCAATAAGGGAGTATCCTCCCGTGATGACGGTACATTTGAGATCGTCGCAGCACCCAACAGTGTATTGCTTATCTCACACGTAGGTTATGCAGTTAAACAAATAAATGTAAAAGATAACTCCGGGGCTATTACCATTCAATTGACAGAGGAAAAAAATGAATTAGACCAGGTAGTAGTGGTTGGTTATGGTACAAAGAAAAAATCGGATGTTACAGGTTCAGTTAGCAGTGTTCCAAAAGACAGGCTTACTAAAATCCCTGTTACAAACATATTACAGGCAGCTGAAGGTTCTGTTGCCGGATGGTCCTTGACCCAAACATCTGCAGCTCCCGGCCAGTCTGCCGGTCAGCAGGTACGTGGTATCAATTCCATTACAGCCAGCACCACACCATTGATCGTATTGGATGGTGTTCCTTTCACAGGATTAACCAACGATATCAGTCCCAACACCATTGAATCAATTGAAGTATTAAAAGATGCTTCAGCAACTGCTATTTATGGTACACGTGGTTCAAGTGGCGTTATTTTGATCACCACCAAACGCGGTAATACAGGAAAACCTATTATCAGTTACAGTGGATTTGCCGGCCCTGAATACATGTCGCATGTATTCAATCCCATGAATGCCGACCAGTATAAAATGAAAAATATAACATGGCAACAGCAAACAGGTGTAGCAAACAGTTATATCACCAGCGATTCTGTTCTGAATGCTTATGAAGTTACTAATCACAGAGCCGGTGTTACAACAGATTGGCTAAATGAAATTACACGTCAGGGCTATATTCAATCTCACAATCTCAGTATTTCGGGAGGAACTAATGATGTAAAATATTTTGTAAACGGAGAATACACGAAAGATAATGGCTTACTGAAAGGATACCAATATACGCGTATCAGCTTACGCTCTAATCTAAATATGAACCTTACAGATTGGCTGAGTGTAGGAACCTCTATATTTTATACGAATAACAATAATGATGGTGGCCACGTGAACCTTACACTGGCAGGACAAATGAGTCCATATGGTCAGGAGTATAATGCAGATGGTACTTATACTATCTGGCCCATGTACGGTAATACTTTATACACCAACCCTCTTTTAGGATTAACTACATCGGCTCTTAACAGAAGTAATAATCTTTCAGGAACAGGCTATGTTGATATCAGTCCTAAGTTTCTAAAAGGACTCAAATACAGGTTAAATGGTAACTATTCTTAT
>CAIKTE010000249.1 GCA_903830285.1 uncultured Chitinophagaceae bacterium
AAAAACAAAATTAGACGGACCATGAGTGATCTGGAATCCTAATTCTAAAAAGTAAATGATCACCAGACCTAAAATAGTAACTGCCATCAAGAATAAACAGAATCGAAAAATAGAAAGAATAAGTAATTTTTTCATAACGATCAATTTTTGGTTAAAAATGCAACTCACTTCACATGAAATCAACCGTTATTATTGAAATTTATTAAAAATTGTCAATATTTTTACAATTTTTTATACATATTTATTATGCTTATATTTATTTTATGTACTCTTAACCGCACTTAATTGATCAGAATTGTAAGTTCCCGACAATTTACACATCAGAAAATCCTGCACAATTATTTTTAATTGACAATTTTATTCTATTTTGAAAAAGATTTGACCGGTGAGTGAGAAAACCTAACGAGTAAATTATTGCCATGCCAAATGCTACACTCAGTGCTGCCAATATCAGAGAATGGATATTAGCCGGCATTACGCCACAGGCGATCGAGACTGAATTACAGCTTAAAGGATTTGACGAAAATTCCATTCAGGAACATCTGCAAGAATTCAAGAAACAACGAAATGCTCAAAGACAATTCAGGGGATTTGTATTAATGGCTATTGGCTCCTTTCTTGGATTTCTGAGTTGTGTGCTAACATTGACAGAGGCATTTCCCCAGTATTATGGCATTATCCTTTACGGATTAACCTTTATAGGCGTTTCCATTGCCTTTGTTGGAGTTTATTATGTGTTTGAATAATCTAATACTTAGAATAAGTCATACCAACTCCAGTAAGTGTGTGACCACCCAATACACCAAGTTGTTAGTTGGTCAAGTTCCAAAAAATCAATATGCTTGAGATCATCCACCATTATGCTATTCCAAAGAGTTGATTTGACGATTTTCTCAAAATCCGGATCAAATCCTTTTGATATATAAATATCTCTCGCTCCAAATAGATGAAGCATCTCGTGCATAATTAGGGCAGAATTAATTTCTTTAAACCCTATCATTCCATCACTATAAATAACTGCCCCTTCTAAAAATCTAATACTTCTTTTATTATTAGAATTTGAGGGTTGCGCATAACTTCTGCCTGCACTTTTTGCAAAAATGAGTATACAAATATTGTCAACCTGATCAAAAATTCTAATTGAGTCATAAAACTCAGACAAATTGCTATATCCAGCTTTATTTAAAACCAATGGCACCCAATTCACATTGAGCGTTTTGGGCTCTTGAGAGCTCTCGATTTTTGTTAGTCGGATATCTTCATCCATCCCTATATTCGATACACTAAAACTTAGATCAGCCTTTATTTTTAATTGTTCAGCACTACTTATTATCCATTCAAAACCCTTTTCTTCCATTTTTATGACTTTATTTTTTTCTTTTGCTTTCCAACTTCGAGATTCTGTTGAAACAAAACAATTTACAACACGAACTTTTCCTTGCAAAGACTTAGCACTGCCATAAGGTATATTTGTTCGATTCAAATCACGAGTAAACAATTTGGGGTCTTGTGCTCGAATTTTGGTAAGCAAAAACAAAATACCAATAATTAGAAAAAAATACTTCATCGTTGTTTAACTGCCTTTAAATAAAAGTAACAGAAAATAATACAACAAAAAAACCCTCACATTACTGCGAGGGTTTCACTAACAAACTTATTTTCTAACAACTCGATTATTTCACTTCTTCAAACTGTGCATCTTCAACAGTATCATTCTTTGCGCCTGCATCTTGTTGAGCATTTGCATCGGCATGTGGTTGTTCTGCACCTGCAGCCTGTGCTTTGTAAATTTCTTCACTTGCAGCTGTCCATGCAGCATTCATTTCAGTCATAGCAGTTTCGATAGCTGCAATATCCTGAGATTTATGTGCTTCTTTCAATTTAGCCAATGCAGTTTCGATCGGTCCCTTTTTATCAGCCGGAACCTTATCGCCAAATTCTTTTAATTGTTTTTCTGTCTGGAAGATCAAACTATCAGCCTGATTCAATTTTTCGATCTTTTCTTTTGCTGCTTTATCTTCTGCTTCATGTGCTTTAGCTTCGGCCTTCATCTTTTCAACTTCTTCCTTACTTAAACCACTACCCGCTTCAATGTGGATCTTTTGTTCTTTACCCGTCCCCTTGTCTTTTGCACTCACATGCAATAAACCATTGGCATCAATATCGAATGTTACTTCAATTTGAGGAACACCGCGTGGTGATGGTGGAATACCATCCAGATTGAACATACCCAAACTCTTATTCTGATTGGCTAATGGTCTTTCACCCTGTAATACATGGATCTGTACACCAGGTTGATTATCACTTGCAGTTGAGAATATTTCCATTTTCTTGGTTGGAATGGTTGTGTTGGATGGGATCATCGGAGTTAAAACACCACCCATTGTTTCGATACCCAATGTTAAAGGTGTTACATCCAATAACAAAACATCTTTCACTTCACCGGTCAATACCGCACCCTGAATAGCTGCACCTATGGCCACTACTTCATCAGGATTCACGCTTCTGTTTGGTTTTTTACCAAAGAATTTTTCAACTATTTCCTGAACCTTAGGAATACGTGTTGAACCACCTACCAAGATCACTTCATCAATTTGTGAAGTTGAATATCCGGCATCTTTCAATGCAGCTTCGCAAGGTTTCAAACAACGTTCAAATAGTTTATCGCTTAATGCTTCGAATTTTGCTCTTGTCAATTTTTTCACTAAATGCTTAGGCACTCCATCAACAGCTGTAACATAAGGTAAATTGATCTCAGTTTCAGAAGAAGAACTCAATTCTACTTTTGCTTTTTCTGCTGCTTCTTTCAAACGCTGTAATGCCATAGGATCTTTACGAAGATCGATCGCTTCATCAGCTTTGAATTCATCGGCTAACCAATCCATCACTACTTTATCAAAATCATCACCACCTAAATGGGTATCACCATTGGTTGATTTTACTTCAAATACTCCGTCTCCCAATTCAAGGATAGAAATATCGAAAGTACCGCCACCCAGATCGAATACGGCGATCTTTTCATCATGTTTCTTTTTATCCAAGCCGTAAGCCAAGGCAGCTGCTGTAGGTTCGTTCACAATACGACGAACTGTTAATCCTGCAATTTCACCGGCTTCTTTGGTAGCCTGACGCTGTGCATCATTAAAGTAAGCAGGTACAGTGATCACCGCTTCGGTTACTTCCTGACCCAGATAATCTTCTGCTGTCTTCTTCATTTTCTGAAGGATCATGGCAGAGATCTCCTGTGGTGTATATTGACGACCGTCTATATCAACTCTAACGGTATTATTGTCACCTTTTACCACTTTATAGCTCCAATGACTGATCTCTTCTGTCACTTCATCATAACGACGACCCATAAAACGCTTCACACTAGAAATCGTATTCTGCGGATTGGTGATTGCCTGACGCTTCGCAGGATCTCCCACTTTACGCTCGCCATTTTTCAAAAAGCCCACTACAGAAGGCGTTGTACGACGGCCTTCATCATTTGCTATGACTACCGGCTCGTTGCCTTCCATAACTGAAACGCAACTATTGGTTGTTCCTAAATCGATCCCTATAATCTTTGCCATATAATAAATTTTTAATTTTGAGACCTCATTTTATACTGAAATCATTAATAATTGTCAACGATTATGCCATGAGTGGTCAGGGTGCAAAATTGTCATAGTTAAAGGGTTAGAAGTTTATGTCATTGTCAGGAAAGCATCCTATTCGGGCAATAACTGCCAGTAATGATCATATACTCTTCTCTTCAGATGTTTTAAAAGTATAATGCTTTTGGGAGAGATAACTAAACCCGATCAGCAATCCGGTAGTGATGACCTTAGCCGGTGTTGGATACCAATGCAATACCTGAATAAATAGTCTCAACAGGTAATAATTCAATATCATATTCAATACAACCACTACCAGGTAACGGAATAGTTGCACATGTTTTTTCAGGTCAGATTCGGTAAATACAACGTATCGGTTCAAATAAAAGCCAATGCCAAAATTGATCCAGATTGCGAATAAATAGTCGGCAGCGATAAAAGGCTTTAATGCCAGGTTCCCATAAAATGGTATATAACCCAGGTTCACCACTTCCCTATGAAATATAAAATTATAGCCGATAGAATAGAGTAAAATACCCAGAAGCACATTAGACCCGCCGCAGGCAGCATAGCGAAAAGTCTGTAAGGGCATCAATTTTTTAAATAATGGATAAAAAAAATCAATCACACTTAAGATCAGCTTTCTGATATGTTCGTGAATGAGTAACATAAATGGCGGCGAAGGTAGGATATAATCAATTAGATTTGCAGCCTGAAAATGTTAATAATAATGAGTGTTGTTGAACAGATAAAGGCAGTTACTGCCAAAGCGATCAAACAATTATATACTGTTGATATAACGGAAAAAGATATTCTGGTAAATGCCACCAAACCTGAATTTAAGGGTGATTATACCGTTGTGCTTTTTGGGTTTGTAAAGCAATTGAAAAGATCACCCGATGCATTAGGTAATGAATTAGGTGAATATCTTCAAAGCAATCATGGTGAATTATTTTCATCCTTCAATATCATTAAAGGTTTTTTGAACTTAAGCATAAGGGATCAATACTGGGTTGGATTCTTAGAAAACCAATATCAGAATATTTCTTATGGAATAAAGGATAAGAAAAGCGAAAGAGTAATGGTGGAATACAGTTCTCCCAATACAAATAAGCCATTGCATTTAGGTCATTTACGAAACAATTTTTTAGGCTGGAGCATTGCTGAAATATTAGATGCCAGTGGTTACGATGTAATAAAGACCTGTATAGTGAATGATCGCGGTATTCATATTTGCAATAGTATGATCGCATGGCAATTGTTTGGTAATGGCGCTACACCCGAAAGCACACATACAAAAGGCGACCATTTTGTGGGTGATTATTATGTGAAGTTCAATGATGAATATAAAAAGCAAATAGAAAAGCTTAAAGCTGAAGGCTTAACGCAGGAGGATGCTGAGAAGCAGGCTCCCATCATGAAAGCTACTCAACAAATGCTTTTGGAATGGGAAACAGGAAAGCCTGATGTAATTGATTTATGGAAGACCATGAACAGTTGGGTATATGCCGGTTTTGATGCCACTTATAAAACGATCGGCAGTGACTTTGATAAAACCTATTTTGAAAGCAATACTTATTTATTAGGGAAAACCATTGTAGAAAAAGGTCTAGAAAAAAATGTATTCATTAAAAAAGATGATGGCAGTGTGTGGATCGATCTTACAGCAGATGGATTGGATGAAAAAGTTGTGATGCGAAAAGACGGCACCTCTGTTTACATCACACAGGATATTGGTTTGGCAGAACAAAAACAAAATGAGTTCCATGCGCAACAAAGTATTTATGTAGTGGGTGATGAACAGAATTATCATTTCAAAGTATTAAAGCTGATCTGTGAAAAACTAGGATTGGCATCGGCTGGTCAGATCTACCATTTAAGTTATGGTATGGTTGAATTACCTACAGGTAAAATGAAAAGCAGAGAAGGAACAGTAGTTGATGCGGATGACCTGGTTGCAGAGATGATCCATATTTCACAAGAAAAAACCGAAGAACTGGGTAAGGTAAAAGATTTCACTGCAGATGAATTGAAAGAATTATACAACACGATCGGTTTGGGTGCATTGAAGTTCTTCTTACTGCGTGTTGACCCCAAAAAGAAGATGGTCTTCAATCCTGAAGAGAGTATTGACTTTCATGGTTTCACCGGACCGTTCATTCAATATACGCATGCGAGGATCAAAAGTATCATTAGAAAGATCGGGGAAGTTGAGAGTCGGGAATCAGGAGTCGGGAGTCAGGAGTCGGTAGTTGGTAGTTTGTTCCCCTTAGAAAAAGAACTGATCATTCAGTTGGAAATATTCCCTGCTATCATAGAAGAAGCAGCTGCAGAACATGATCCTTCAAAACTGGCGATCTATATTTTTAATCTGGCAAAAACATTCAATTCATTTTACAGTGAACATTCCATTGCCAATGCTGAAACGGAGGAGAAAAAACAGCTGCGTTTACAATCTGCACAGCTCACTGCATCTGTGATTAAAAAAGGAATGAGTTTATTGGGAATAAAAGTTCCGGAAAGAATGTAAGGCCATTAGAAATTAATAATTAAAAATTAAAAATTGGAAATTACATTTGCGCTTCATTAATGCCCGGGTGTTGAAATTGGTAGACAAGCCACTTTGAGGTGGTGGTACTCGAAAGGGTGTGCAGGTTCGAATCCCGTCCCGGGCACTTTAAGCGACATTTGGCGATTCTTAATTGAATCGCCATTTTTATTTTCAACTATTACTATTCAACGAAACATTATCCAAATCACTTAGTCTTTTGATTGAAAGAATCAGGCAGACAAAATCAAACATCTGATGTTGATGAGGTTTATACTCCTATAAACTGTAACATCTCTGCAAACAGCATCTTGTTTGCAGATGCCCTCACTAAACAGGCTGTCCTACACTAAATAAGCTTTACATAAATGGGGAGTAACTAAGTAAATTGTAAAACTTATGAGTTCAACGAAGAAAGAGGGCCGTCCTCCCATTTATCCAACGGAGTTAAAGATTGTTATAGCCAGAGAGTACCTTACT
>CAIKTE010000250.1 GCA_903830285.1 uncultured Chitinophagaceae bacterium
CTTATCTTTTTATTTATGGTTGGTGGGGGAAGCCCGCAAACAGATCCTTGCTCATACATTCAATAGCTGGAAGGTTTCAATGATCGAGATCCTGAAACAAAGGCTTTAATTAGTTACACTTCTTATTTCATTTTTGAATGGATGTGGATAATTGCGGAAGTATTATTTTATTTATCCACTTGTACAATCAATTTTACTACTGCTGCACCGTAATCCTTAGTTTCACAGTCACTTACTAATCCGTTACCTATGAAGTCCGTAAGTGTACATCCATTTTCATGGATGTATTTTTTTGTAGAAGCCTCATTTACAATGCCAATCAAGGTTTCTGCGTCTAATTTATCTCAATTAACATCCTTTTCTGAACTTGCTTGATTTGTACAATTATATTTGCAGGTATATAACGATGAAAAAATTAGATTGGTACATACTGAAAAAATTTTTAAGCACTTTTTTCTTTGCTATATTTCTATTTACGGTCATTGCTGTTGTGATCGATGTAAGCGAAAAAACAGATGATTTTGTAAAATCGCATCTGGGGTTCAGAAGGATCGTTACCGATTATTATTTGGGATTTGTTCCGCATATTGTAGCATTATTATTTCCCCTGTTTGTTTTTATTGCAGTGATATTTTTTACGTCCAAGATGGCAGGGCGCAGTGAAATAGTTGCTATTCTCGCCAGCGGAACTTCATTCAATCGTTGGTTGAGACCTTACTGGATCGGGGGATTATTTCTGGCAGGTATTTTATGGTTTTCTAATCAATTTCTGATCCCCAAGGCCGAACAGATCAGGGGTAATTTTGAGGCTAAATATTTTGATCCCAATTCCTCCTACGAAAATCTAAATAAGAGTCGCAATGGTACCGGCTCTGATATATATGTTAGAATTGATTCATTTACTTATGCTGGTATTTACAATTATGATACAGCAACAAAACGTGGTGGTCCCGTTTTTGTTCATCGAGTAAAAAATAATCAGCTCATAGAAAACAACCGTGCAGAATCAATGTATTGGGATACTGCGGTTAAAAAATGGAGAATGGATTTTGTGATCCGTCGTTCCTGGCCGGGTGGAAAAGAGAAGGTTTTGATGAACAGTTCTGAAACAATGAATTTCGATTTCAAGCCCACCGATCTCAGAAAAGACAAATACACTAAAGATAAATTAGCAACACCCGAATTAATCAGATTTATCGTACAAGAACAAATGCACGGGGCGGAAGGGGTTAATGAATTGATCGTGGAAAAGGGAAGGAGAGATGCAACCCCCATCACTGTTCTACTGCTTACGCTGATTGGTGCAGTTGTAGCAGGCCGAAAGGTTCGAGGTGGCAGCGGTGTGCATTTAGCCATCGGTTTTATCATAGCGGCGCTATTTATTTTGACCGATAAATTCAGCACTATCTTTTCTACAAAAGGAAACCTGCCCCCAACACTGGCTACCTGGATTCCCAATATCATTTTCGTTTTTGTGGTCATTGCTATGTATCGAAAAGCCCCCAAATAATTTTCTTCCTAGTCTTTGTAAATGTTTTGCTGCAACACACAACTTGCTTTATCTTTAACGGCGTAATAAATAATTGTGTAAAACAAACTTTTCTGTAAGCATATTTATCGGCTTTTTTAGTAATATTTCGATGTGTTACAGCAAATTTTTCAACTGAGCATCTTGATATTACCCGGATGAAAATTCAAAAAATCATCAACTCTATATAAACTAAAAAATATGGGAATTTTAAAAAACAGGTTCAAAGCAAAGGCTGAAGAGGCAAATGCAGAGATTAAAGAATTAATCAAAGAGCATGGTAATAAAAAAATAGGAGAAGTTACTTTGGCACAGGTATATCAGGGTATGCGTGGCATTACGGGTTTGGTAACAGAAACAAGCCTATTGGATGCACAGGAAGGCATCCGTTTCAGAGGTTATTCCATTCCTGAATTACAGCAAAAATTGCCTAAAGCACCCAAAGGCGATGAACCATTGCCTGAAGGACTTTTTTACTTAATGATGTTGGGTGAATTACCAAATGATGATGAAGTAGAACACGTAACAGATATTTTACAAAGAAGAAGCCATGTACCGAATCACGTTTTTGCGGCTATTGATGCATTGCCTGTAACTACACATCCGATGACGATGTTTGTTGTGGGAGTGATGGCTTTGCAGACAGAAAGCTATTTTTCAAAATCGTATTCAGAAGGGTTGAATAAGAAAGATTATTGGGAAACTACATTTGATGATGCAATTTTATTAATTGCACGTTTGCCCCGTATTGCTGCTTATATCTATCGAAGAAAGTATAAGAATAACGAACATATTAATCCAAACGGTTTATTAGACTGGGCTGGAAATTTTGCTCATATGCTGGGATATGATGACCACAGCTTCCGAGAATTGATGCGTTTATATATGACCATTCATGCCGATCATGAGGGTGGTAACGTATCTGCTCATACTACCCACTTGGTAGGTTCTGCATTAAGCGATCCTTATTTGGCATATGCAGCCGGAATGAACGGCTTGGCAGGTCCATTACATGGATTGGCCAATCAGGAGGTCATTAAATGGATCTACGAAATGCAGGAAAAATTAGGAACTGATCTTCCTGCAAGAGAGCAAATAGCAGAATATGTAAAAGAAACCCTGAGTGCAGGAAAAGTAGTACCTGGTTATGGTCATGCCGTTTTGCGTAAAACAGATCCTCGTTATACAGCTCAATTGGAATTCGGTAAAAAACACATGCCTGAAGATAAACTTTGCAGAACTGTTTGGAATATTTATGAAGTGGTTCCACCGATACTTCAATCTTTGGGTAAGATCAAAAATCCATGGCCCAATGTAGATGCACACAGCGGTGCATTGTTGGTACATTATGGTATGGTTGAGTATGAGTTTTATACCGTTTTGTTTGCTGTAAGCCGTTCTTTGGGTGTAATGGCAAGTTTAATTTGGGATAGAGCATTAGGCTTCCCCCTCGAAAGACCAAAGAGCGTTACAACTCAATCTGTAAAGCTTTGGTTAGAAGGGAAAGATCAGATATGGGAATAATACTCATTTAAAATAAATAGATCAAAATGCTTCGAATTATTCGAAGCATTTTTTATTTTGATGAAAAAATTTTATGGCAACAACAAAAAAAACTACTCTCAAGAAAATTGTTCCTAAAAAAGCTGCAGCAAAAAAAGAAAAACCTTTAATAAAATACAGCGATAAATCTGCAGGTCAGCCTGAGTTGGTTGTGATATTCGAAAGAATAAAGCAATTGATGCTGCCATACGAAAAAGCTGCCATAAAAGTTCATGCTGATACAGGTGGCCAAATTCATTTGATCAGTCATAAAGCCATTGAAATTGAAGGAAGAAAAAGACCCGAAATTTGGTTTGTTTCTGCATTGGTACAAAAAGGCTATGTGGGGTTTTATTTTATGCCTCTTTCTTTGTATAAACCTCAGGGCGAAAAACTGCATCCCGATTTGATGAAATGCTTAAAGGGCAAAGCCTGTTTTCATATCAAAAAGAATGATGAAATTATATTTAAACAAATGAAAGAAGCCATCAAGATGGGCTACAATATTTATAAAGAAAGAGGCTGGGTATAAAATAGGTCCCTATTCTTTTACAGCATTGTCTTAGGTGCAGTATAACTGGTTTTGGCTATGGATGTTTCACTCAATGCCTTAAAGCCGCCGATAATATTCACAACTTTATGAAAACCTCTTGATTTTAAAATAGAACTTGCGATCAATGAACGATAGCCTCCCGCACAATGAACATAATATTTGCTGCTCTTATTCATCGAACTCATATTCTTGTTAATAAAATCGAGGGGAAAATTTACTGCTGCTACCAAATGTTGTGCATTGAATTCGCTTTCTTTACGTACATCCAGAATATGAAATGAATTAGGGTTTAAGTTATACAGTTCTTCCAAATGTGCCGCTGTTATTTCTTCGATCTTGTCAATTTCATTGCCGGCATTTTTCCATGCAGTAACACCTCCTTTCAAATATCCCAGTGTATTATCGTACCCAACTCTTGCGAGTCTGATTACCACTTCTTCCTCCCTACCTTCATCGGCAATGATCAAAATGGGTTGTTGCATATCATGGATCAATGCTCCTGCCCAGGGTGCAAACTTATCCTCAATACCAATAAATACAGAACCGGGAATAAATGCTTTCGGGAAAATGTCTTTTGATCTTGTGTCGAGCACGAGTGCATTGGTGGAATCCCAAACAATTAAAAATTCTTCAGCTGTAAATGGACGCGTACCACTTGCAATCACTTCATCAATGCTTGCATAACCGTTTTTATTCATTCCTACATCCTTTGGAAAATATTGCGGAGGCTCCACCAATCCATCAGTCACTTCTTTAATGAATTGTTCCTTGTTTAGATCAGGCCGCAATGCATAGTTTAGTTTCTTTTGTATGCCTAATGTGGACACTGTTTCTGAACTCATATTCTTTCCGCAAGCACTACCTGCACCATGACCCGGATAAACGATCACATCATCGGCCAATGGAATGATCTTATTCTGCAGTGAATCGTACAAATAACCGGCTAGGTCTTCTTGGCTGAGATTGTTTTTTACGGCAAGATCAGGTCGCCCAACATCACCGATGAATAAAGTATCACCTGTAAATAACGAATGGTCTTTTCCATTTTCATCGATCAGTAAATAAGTGCTCGATTCCATGGTATGACCGGGGGTATGCAGTACTTTGATGATAACATTGCCTAGTTTTAGTTCTTCACCATCTTCAGCAATATGCGCATCAAATGAAGGAATTGCAGTTGGACCAAATACTATTGTGCCACCTGTTTTTTTAGCAAGATCAATATGTCCCGATACAAAATCTGCATGAAAATGTGTTTCTAAAATATACTTGATCATAGCTCCGTTTTTCTCAGCTAATTCAGTATAGGGCTTTGTTTCTCGAAGCGGATCAATAATGGCAGCTTCTCCATTACTTTCAATGAAATAAGCAGCTTCTGACAAACAGCCTGTATATAATTGCTCTACTCTCATGAATCACACTTTTATTAAAATGATGTTGTAACAAATATCTAGTTCTCGGAAAATGTAGGAAATGATATTTGTCAGGATTCTATATAAATGTGATGATTGGAAATAATTTCAACCTGGAAGCAGAAAAATTTTGCGAACGGCCACAGCAACTATACATTTGCAGCCTGCCGGGGTAGCTCCGTTGTCTTGTGCGTACCGAAGTAATCGGGAAGGTCATTGGTTCTTAAAATAAAATGGGGGTTAGCTCAGTTGTCTTGAGCGTCCCGATTGGAATCGGGAAGGTCATTGGTTCTTAAAATAAAATGGGGGGTTAGCTCAGTTGTCTTGAGCGTCCCGATTGGAATCGGGAAGGTCATTGGTTCTTAAAATAAAATGGGGGGTTAGCTCAGTTGGCTAGAGCTCTTGCATGGCATGCAAGAGGTCGTCGGTTCGACCCCGATACTCTCCACACAATTTATCAGGCTTTCATCATTTTGATGAAGGCTTTTTTGTTTGACAGAACTAATGTTAGATTAAAAAACATTCAGCAACATACATTTCTAAAAAGTAAAATATTTTATACTTTTGATAAATGAGGTTTATTTCTTGATCTCACTAAAATGGCAACAATTTTAAATGGCCAACTATTTTATGAAAAAAGTATTCATCACAGCATCGTTCTTTTTATTTGGTATTATAACAATTTTCGGACAGGATATTATTTATAAAAAAGACGGATCAGAAATTCGCTCAAAAGTAATAGAGATAACATTAACAACCGTTAAATATAAAAAATTAGAAAACTTGAGCGGCCCTTCTTATGACATTCTGAAAAATGAAGTGCAGAAGATAGTTTACGAGAATGGTGTAATTGATGATTTTGTGAAAGCTGAAGAATTGGAAATGGAGAAACAATTAAAGAATAATCCACTTTACAGAATAAATAGTAACGGTAAAACTATTATACATCTGAATGGTAAAGAATACAGCACAGAAAATAATACTATTCGTATTATGGAAGACAAGAGAATAGTATATGGGAGTTTCAATAACCATTATTCAGTGCTGGTTACTTTAACCAGCACATTTGTAACAGAGGATAAGAGGATACTCGTCAGTTTTGTGATAGCCGACAAGGCAATGAAAGCCGCCACTTTCAGAGCTCCTAAAAAAAATATTTTAGATGCAGGCAGTACTGGTATATTCTCTACCAGCGTGAGATACCTGCCACTCAATACAAATACTTTCATCGTAACGGGGACAAATATTCCAATAAGTTATATCCGGGCAGGCAAGCTAACTATCGAAACGATTGATAATGTAAACAGGAAAATATCAGGTACTGTTCAGATTTCTGCGACCTATGTTGACGACGGCTTACTTGAACTGGATGCTTCTTTCAACGGAATTGGGTATTGATTAAATGTGAAACATCAAATACGGGTGTTTAATCCAGCTAAATAAATAATTATAAATGTATGATTACGCAGCGGGTTAACTAATTTTGCAAATCTTATGTAACCTTTCTAACAATGCTAATATGAAAAAACTATTTCCATTCTTGTTACTTCCCTGTTTAGCTTTTCAGCAACCTGTAAAAAAAACTAGCGATCATTCTGTAGCTAATAAAACTGTAACTGTTTATACAACTGCTGACAGCACTTCATTACGATTAAGTAATACTGCAACTTTGCAGTTCAAAGATTTTGGTCAGCCCAGAGAGACTGAGCCTTGTATATTCGTTGACCCATCCAAAAAATTTCAAACTTTCATTGGTATCGGAGGTGCATTGACTGATGCATCTGCAGAAACCTATGCGAAACTTCCAAAAGAAAAACAAGCCGAATTAATGCAGGCTTTATACGACACAAAAAAAGGGATCGGTTATACATTGGCAAGAACCAATATTCACAGTTGCGATTTTTCCAGCGATTCATATACCTATGTTGCAGAAGGCGATGCTGATTTGAAATCTTTTAATGTAGAACATGATTTTCAATTCCGAATTCCTTTCATCAAACAAGCCATAGCTGCAGCAGGTAATAAATTGACTTTGTTTGTTAGTCCTTGGAGCCCACCTGCTTTTATGAAATCTAACGGTAGCATGCTGCATGGTGGTGAATTGAAAAAAGAGTTTTATCAATCATGGGCAAATTACTATGTGAAGTTTATCAAGACCTATGAAAAAGAAGGCATTCCTATCTGGGGATTAACTGTACAGAATGAACCTATGGCAGTTCAAACATGGGAATCCTGCAATTATACCGGTGAACAGGAAAGAGATTTTATTAAAAATTTTCTCGGGCCAACTTTGCAAAAAGAAGGATTGGGCAATAAAAAATTAATTGCATGGGATCATAACCGTGATCTTTTATATCAGCGTGCCAGCACGGTTTTAAATGATCCGCAAGCTGCAAAATATGTGTGGGGTATCGGTTTTCATTGGTATGAAAGCTGGACAGGCGGCGGTAAAATATTTGATAATGTAAAACGAGTATCTGAAGCATATCCCAATACTCATTTGATCTTTACAGAAGGATGTACCGAAATATTTAATCCTGCACAACTCAATTCATGGGTTTGGGGTGAAACTTATGGCAGATCCATGATCAATGATTTTAATAATGGTACTGTAGCATGGACAGACTGGAATGTTTTATTAGATGAAAAGGGTGGGCCCAATCATGTAGGTAATTTTTGTTTTGCCCCTATACATGCTGACACAAAAACAGGACAATTAAATTATCTCAGTTCATATTATTATATCGGCCATTTTTCAAAGTTCATTCGTCCGGGTGCAAAAAGGATCATCAGTTCTTCCAGCCGCGGACAGCTGCTAACTACTGCATTTGAAAATACAGATGGAAAAATTGTGGTAGTAGTTATGAATCAAAGCGCAGAAAAAATTTCGTTCCGTTTATGGATCTCCGGAAAAGCAGCTGAAACCGTTAGTTTGCCGCATTCGATCGTTACGTTGGTTGTAAATTAATTTTTAAATCATTCATTTTAAAACCTTGTGCTTTTATAGTGCAAGGTTTTTATTTTGCCAACTTTTATAATTCTATTTAACTGTTGTTGCGTCGCACACTTTTACATTCTGTTCTTTATTGAGCTTTTACGGAGGCGTGTAATTGAACCACAAAGGGACAAAGACTCAAAGGAGTAAAAAGCAACTCTTTGTGAATCTTTGTGCCTTCGTGTCTTAGTGGTTCTAAAAATAAAAGAACTATCTTTCTGAACTAAACGATTGCTGTATGAAAACATTTTCATCTTTACTTCTTGCATTTATTATTTTTTGCAGTTGCAATAATCCATCCAACAATCAAATAGCAGCAAAAGATTCAGTTCCAAATGCTGACGATTGGGCAATGCTCTCCTTTAAAAAAACAGATTCTGTTAATCCTATCCTGACACCGGGTAAGAATAGTTTTATCGATCCCATTACCAAAAAGAAAAATTTCTGGGAAGAGAAAGATGTGTTCAATCCTGCGATCGTTATAAAAGAAGGTAAGATTTTTATGTTGTACCGTGCACAGGATAAAACAGGGAAACCTGAAGGGACTTCCCGAATTGGATTGGCAGAAAGCGTTGATGGCATTCATTTTACAAGACATACAGCACCGGTTCTATATCCCGACAATGATGCCTATAAAAAGTACGAATGGGAGGGTGGTTGTGAAGACCCGAGGATAGTGGAAGATGATAAAGGGACCTATTACATGACTTATACGGCATACGATGGCAAACTTGCCAGATTATTGGTTGCGACATCTACAGACTTAACTCATTGGAAAAAGCAAGGGCATGTTTTTGCTGATGCATACAAAGGGAAATATGTTGACAAATGGTCTAAATCAGGTTCTATTGTGTCAACCTATAAAAATGGAAAGATCATTGCAACAAAGATCAATGGTAAATACTGGATGTACTGGGGAGATGTTTTTATCTGGGTTGCAACGTCGGATGATCTCATTCACTGGACACCATTGGAAATGAAAGAGGGTGAACACGCAAAAGATTCATTGAAAAACTGGGCAGTTGACATGCCTGCATTACAGATCATTGTTCCTACACGCAATAAAAAATTTGACAGCGATCTTGTAGAATCAGGCCCACCTGCCATGCTAACTGATAAGGGTATTCTTTTGATCTATAACAGCAAGAATTTAAGAAGTATAGGCGATACAACATTACCAGAAGGAACATATGCTGCTGCTCAGGTTTTGTTTGATAAGAATGATCCAACTAAAATATTAAAAAGACTAGATCATTATTTTATCAAACCGGAACGACCTTATGAAATAACCGGACAAGTGAATCAAGTTTGTTTCTTGGAAGGATTAGCCAACTTTGATCATCAATGGTTTTTGTATTACGGTACTGCTGATTCTAAGATCGCAGTAGCTGTTAGTAAGGAGTGATACGTTATTCAGTCAGTGAAAGCGTATTTCCGTCAGGATCCTTAAACCATGCTACTTTTGAGCCATTGGGAGAGATCCATATTCCCAGATCATCCTGCTCAAAAAAGCCATACTTTTCGCAAAAGACATTTTTATTGTTGAGCGCTTTGATGGTAGCAACAATATCATCCACATTCCAACCTAAGGCAGTGAAGGGATGTGCTATTAATTCCTGCACGGTGATCACTCTTAATAAAGTCCCATTTGCATTGAATTCTAATGCAAATTTATCTTCCGATAATAATTCTAATCCTAACAGATCTCTGTAAAATGATTTTGCTTTGGTAGGCTGTACGGTTGGAACAAAGGCTTTTAATTTTTTGTCAGCAAGCATGGGTATGATTTTTTAGTTTGAAAATCAAGTAGCCGTCAACAAAATAAATGTATAAAACGTTTTGCTTATTTCATAGAATTTGCTAAATAATAATGCATCAACATTTATCCAAAGCCTGTACAATATCCTTCAAAATATCATTCTTATCTTCCAGTCCAACACTGATACGGATCAATCCCGGCGTGATGTTCACGGCTTTACGTTCTTCTTCAGTCAGTTTTGCATGAGTGGTACTTGCAGGATGAGAAGCAATGCTTCTGGTATCTCCCAAATTACCTGTGAGTGAAAGCATTTGTAACCCATCTAAAAATTTCCTTCCGCTTTCCAATCCGCCTTTCAATTCAAAACATACAATACCACCACCATTCTTCATTTGCTTTTTGGCTATACTGTATTGCGGATGAGTAGTCAGATAAGGATATTTTAAACCAGATATTTTATTATTCGATTGCAATTGTTCAGCAATAAATAAAGCATTGGAAGCATGCCGTTCCATTCTTACATCCAATGTTTCCAAACTCTTGCTCAATACCCAAGCATTAAAAGGCGAAAGTGCAGGCCCAGTACTTCTGCAAAACAAATACACTTCTTTGATCAATTCCTTTTTTCCAAGAACAATACCTCCGAGTACTCTTCCTTGCCCGTCGAGCCATTTGGTCGCTGAATGTATCACAATATCAGCCCCTAATGCAAGTGGTGTTTGATTGATGGGTGTTGCAAAACAATTATCAACGTTTAAAATGATTTGATGTTTTTTAGAAAGTTTTGCGATCATCTCAATATCCAGAATATCCAATCCGGGATTGGTGGGACTTTCGAGGTAGATCATTTTTGTATTGGGTTTAATGGCGGCTTCCCATTCTGCTTCTGATGCTGTTGCACTTACATAAGAATATTCAATCCCAAACTTTGGCAGATACTTTGAAATGACCGTGTGTGTGCTTCCGAAAATGGAATTACAACTCAATAAATGATCGCCCTGTTTCATCAATGCCAGAAATGACCCTGATATTGCACTCATTCCTGATGCAGTGGCATAGCCGCTTTCGGCGCCTTCCAGTGCACACATTTTATCAGTAAATTCCTGAACAGACGGATTGCTGAAACGGCTGTAAATATTATCATCAGATTCATCTGCAAAAGCAGCACGCATTTCTTCTGCATTATCAAAACAAAAGCTACTGGTTAAGAACAATGGGGTACTATGTTCCATTTCATTGGTTCTTTCAGTTTGTATTCGTATGGCTTTTGTTATTTTATTAAGTTCTGTCATGGTCTTTATTTTGGAATAGACAATAGTGAATTTATTTTAAAAAATCTCCGTCGATAATTAAAAGCTTAACTCCGTTTTTTGAAACAGAACGGTGTGAACTTAAATTATCAGAAACAATGTAAGTCATTCCTTTTTGTAAAAAGAATTGCTCTCCGTTTTCAAGTTCACTGATAAATTCTCCATCAAGGCAATATACAATATGACCTTTTTTACACCAATGATCTGCGATATAACCAGCAGAATATTCAACTATACGAATACGTGTTTGCTCAAATTGTAAAGTTTGCCAAAATGCTGTTCCTGTTTCTCCTGAATGTTCGGTTTTAGATATTTTAGACCAGTCAATTGTTTGAAATGGGATATTGCTCATTTACATTGCTATAATTTAGTACAAGAATTGTTTTGACTATTCACTATCGACTATGAACGAATGACTAACCTCCACCTTCCAATCCACTACACATCCTGCTGCTCTTAATGTTGCAGCAACAGAACAATATTTATCGATGGATAAAGCACAAGCTTTTTTTGCTTTATCTTCATCCACGTTTCCGGTGAATCGAAAAATTACATTCACCTGTTTCCAAAGGGCAGGTTCTTTTCCTTGCTCACGTTCTCCTTCAATGGCTATATTAAAATCTTTTACTTCTTGTTTTTGTTTCTTTAGGATGGAAACAATATCAATACCGCTGCAACTGCCTAAGCTCATCAATAATAATTGCATGGGACGAACGCCCGAATTGTGCCCGCCTATCTCCACCGCAGCATCCATTTGAACAATATGCCCACTGCTGTCCTTTCCTTCAAAAGCATAAGCCTCATCCACACGATTTACTTCAATTTTTATCATTTCTCAAAGATTTATGCAAATGTAATTGATGCAAGTACTTATTTTGCTTCCGAAATACGAAATCAACTAATGAAATTGTTCGAATATCAAGAAGACTTTGTTTTGGAGAATGGTAAAATACTGCATGGCATTAGCATTACCTATCAAACGCACGGGCATTTGAATGCAGATGCTTCAAATGTTGTTTGGGTTTGTCATGCTTTGACTGCCAATGCAGATCCTGCTGATTGGTGGAAAGGTCTGGTGGGAGAGGGATCTATCATCAATCCAAAAGAACATTTTATTATTGGTGCTAATATTTTGGGCTCCTGTTATGGTACAACCGGACCGTTAAGCATCAATCCAAAAACAAATCAACCTTATTATTCCGATTTTCCATCCATCACCATACGTGATATGGTGAGAGCACATATTTTATTGCGCAAACATCTCGGGATTCCTAATATTAATTTATTGATCGGCGGTAGCATGGGCGGTTATCAGGTGTTGGAATGGGCCATGATGGAAAAAGAGATCATTAAAAATATTTTTCTCATTGCAACTTCACCATCCGAAAGTGCCTGGGGTGTTGCTGTGCATACGGCACAAAGGTTGGCGATAGAAGCAGACAGTACCTGGAAGGATCATAGATCTGATGCAGGTTCGAAAGGATTGAAAGCGGCTCGTGCCATTGGGATGTTAACTTATCGCAACTATGGAATTTATCAGGAAAAACAAACAGATCCTGACCCTGAAAAGATCGATGATTTCCGGGTTTCTTCTTACATCACTTATCAAGGAGATAAATTAGTGAAACGTTTTAATGCTTACAGTTATTGGTTATTGACGAAGTCGATGGATAGTCATCATCTCGGAAGAAAACGTGGTGGTGATCTAATGAAAGCATTAGAATCAATCATTCAACCAACATTGATCATCGGTATTCACAGCGATATTCTTTGCCCCTTGGATGAACAACGTTTCATGGCCGATCATATGCCACATGCACAATTGGTAGAAATTGATTCTGCTTACGGTCATGATGGTTTTATCATTGAGACTAAACAGATCACAGAACATTTAAGTAAATGGCTGGGTCAATTATACAATTAATTCGGGTGATAAATTCTTTCTGCGGTTTTATAAACTTCTTCTTTATTTAAAGTCATGTGCTTGGTCTGCTGATGCGTATACATTTCCATCTGATCTGTGTAATGCGGTGAATCAGGTCTTGCAGAAGCACCATAAACATTGATTGATTCAATACTCGGACCATCTTTACTAAAGCGAACTAGTTCAATATAAGCATCGCCCGACCTTCCCTGTACCATGCCATTTTTATATACTGCCGAATTCATGGCAGCCAAAACATCGGGGAGCCCCGGTAAAGGGATGGCTTTATCTCCTCTAACCAGTTTTTGAATATCCCCGAGTTGCAGATCGGTTCTGCCGAAATTCTTCATCATCTCTTCGCGGATACTTGTTAAAATGGCAACTGCTTTTTCCTCCGTCAATGATTGCTTTCTTAAATAATCATTTAATTTTTTACTAATGGTAATATACACCATTAAAAAAGTTCCGGCACCAACACTTTCAGCATTGGCTTTTTTATCCCAGTGATTCAAATTATTGACCAAATTAGCAATTTCAGGATGATCTGCAGCTTTCAATAAGAATAAAGAATCAATATTCATTGGGAATGCAAAAGCTGTTGGATATTGCCTGTCGAATTTTATTTTCTTGAAATCTTCAAATGATACTTTATTCAGTCCTGCAACCAGTTCTTCAAACCGTTTGCTCCTATTATTCTCTAAAGTTTCATAACCCATGGTAAGGTCTTTATTGATAGGATTCTCAGGCCCTTCGGTAGAATGGAAAGGAGAATGATTGGTATTGAAAACAAAACCGCTTTTGGGTTCTAATACCTGCGGAAGATCGGTTAGCGGATGAAGCTCATTCCATAAAGTGGCACTTGTGTTTCCCGGTAAAGTTCCTTTCCAGTTAAATTTAGGATCTCTGATTGGAATGCGGCCATTACTCAAATAAAAAATGGTATCATACCGGTCGGCATACACAATATTATAACCGGGGATCGCCAGCATATTCAATGCTGCTTTGAATTCTGTGAAGTTCTTTGCTTTATCAAATCTGTACCATTGTTCTAATCCGCGAATGTCCATCAATGCAGGCATACGGATAGAGAATACCCCTTTTTCTGTAATTAATGTAGGGCCGTATTTACTCCAATATGCTTTTTTATGAACAGTGATATTGATCCCTGATACTTTTACTTTCAAGGCAACATTTTTTTCTTCCATTGTTTCCCATTTTCCATCCATTTTATATTGCAGCTTATTTTCGGGATTCATTTCTAATTGATACATATCTAATTTATCAGGTGCATTCACCGTATGTGCCCATCCTAAATATTGATTACATCCATGCAGAATACAGGGAGCACCGGGAAAATTTGCACCTAAAACATTCAATCCTTCTTCGCTGCATAAATGGGCTTCATAAAAAGCTACAGGACCTTCTAATGGCTGATGTGCATTAATGTTCAAATAAACCTGACCATCTGCTGTTTTATTGCTGTTGAAAGCAAAAGCATTGCTGCCGATCGGTTTTAAATTTTCTACTGTTTGAACAGTGCCTTTGAAAATAGAAGAGAGCGCCTTATCTGCTCCGGATAAAATACTCATTTGTAAAACTGAATATTGTATCATGTCTTTTGGTGTAACCGGAAAAACCTTTTTCAGTAATATTTCATCTTTGTGCTTTGCTGCATAAGCATTTAATCCCGCACAATAGCCTTCTAATAATTTTTTGAATGCAGGGCTCAGATCGCTTTCATATTTCTCTTCAACGAGTTCGGGAATACGAAGTAGATGAATGAGATAATCAACCGATGCGCCTTTCTTGCCCAGATATTGTGCCAGAATACTCTTGCCAGCCATTAAAGATTGCTGTATTGTTTTGAAATCATCTTCAGAAGCAGCCCAAGCTAAACCATACGCCACTTCTGCATCTGTTTTAGCGAAAATATGCGGCACGCCATATTTGTCACGAACAATATCAATTTTAGTTGCGTCAAATTGCGCAACAGAAATATAACAGATACAAAGCGATACAAAAATCAAGAGCAAATTTTTCATACGGTAGTTTGATGATTCCAAATCTAAGCCTTAATTTTTTACTCAACCAAATCAAATAACTCTTGTTATTTTCGTATAAATCAATTGTTATGGGCATCTGGAAACAAATACTCGAATATCTCTACATCAAAAAAAGAGATCCAAATGCTGAAAGAAATCAATACACAAAATACATGCATGGAATGAACCGGATCTCAATACTTCTTTTTCTGATCGCTTTACTCATCATGCTATTTAAACTGGTGATACTTCCATTGATCAAAAAATAAAGCTGTTTGAGGTAGATGTATGTGACGCACGGAACGATGTCGCCATTATATGGCCGAAAAACATAAGCGCTAAACATTATTAATCCTTTTACAACTTGGTAAAATAAGTCTTATTGTTGTGTTTTATTATTTCAATGACAGCATTCATTCTCATATTTTTCACCGGTTGGTTGGTTAGTTTTTTAGGCCAGCTACCATTGGGTACGATGAGCATCACTTCTACACATATTGCAGTGAAGGAAGGGTTTTCTAATGCATGGAAATATGCAGTGGGTGTGGCAATAATAGAGATTATTTATTTGCGAACTGTTTTATCGGGTGTTGATCTCATCATGCAGCATAAATTCTTTTTCACTTTATTGGGTTGGTTAACAGTTGTATTCTTTTTGGGTTTTGGTGTGTATAGTTTTATTACAGCACTCAAACATCATGGAGAAAAAAAATCACCAATACTCAATAATACCATCAATCGTTTTTGGCTGGGTATTACCATGAGTGCATTGAATCCGGCACAGATACCTTTCTGGTTTATCTGGAGCAGTTATTTAATTCATTTGCATGTACTGCATTCCAACAGTTTTGAGTTCAATGTTTTTACGATCGGCTGTGGTACAGGTACCATCAGCGGACTGGCGTTTTATATGTATGGCGGTAACTGGGTGGTAACCAAATTCAATACCAGTAATAAAACATTGGATATTGTAATGGGTATTATTTTTATTCTTGCTGCAGCTATTCAGTTGTATAGAATGATTTGGGGAACGTTTGTATAGAGACGTGAGTCGAAAGTCGTTAGTCGGGAGTGAAGTACATGCTGAAAAACTTCATTTATAATTTATCATTCAACATTTATCATTTCCTCCGCCCATTTATCTCTTTCATCAGGAGAGAATTTCCAGGGCGCAAAATTATTTTCCATATTGCTGAATGTACTGTTCCATTCCTGTGGGGCACTGCTTTCTTCCATGATCAGATAACGTCGTAATTGTATAATGATATCCAAAGGAGATATACTGACAGGACATTCTTCCACACATGCATTACATGTGGTACAAGCTCTTAATTCTTCTTCGCTGATATAGTCTCTCAATAAGGTTTTGTTATCCTCTGTGAATGTTTTATTGCTGTTGATATTTCGGCCCACTTCTTCCAAACGGTCTCTCGTTTTCATCATGATACTGCGGGGACTTAATAATTTTCCGGTAATATTAGCAGGACAAGCTGCTGTACATCTTCCGCATTCGGTACAACTGTAAGCATCCAGTAAATTTTTCCAGCTCAGATCAAATACATCTTTGGCGCCGAATTTTTTAACGGGTGCTGCTGCATCACCTGTTGGGGCTAATTCAGATTGTATAGAATACAAGACCTCTTTTTGGATCTCAGGCATGTTCTCCATTTTTCCCTGTGGTTCCGTTCTGGCAAAATAGGCATTGGGGAAAGCTAGGATGATATGCAGATGTTTTGAATAAGGCAGATAATTCGCAAATGCAAATATGCCCAGGATATGCAACCACCAACAGATCCTTTCAGATGCCACTAATGTTTCACTGCTAAAGTTTTGAAGTATCGGATGAAGAAAAGAAGAAATGGTAAAATTACCTGTGATATGTTCGGCATAATGCCCGAAGCCTCTTGCTTGCAATAATGTATCACAAGCATTCATCTTCAAGAACAAACTCATCAAAATGATCTCTGTGATCAGGATATAGTTGGCATCGCTTCTAGGCCATCCGTTCAGATCTTTGCTGGCAAAACGTTTCAGCTTAATGATATTTCTTCTGATCAGGAATACAGCACAAAAAACCAAAACAGAGAACGCTAAAATTTCAAATGCATTGATCAGCCATACATATAGTTCACCCAAAGGAGCAGCAAATATTCGATGTGTACCCAAAACACCATCCAGGATTATTTCCAAGATCTCAATATTGATGATGATAAAGCCGGCATATACAAAAAAATGCATTACTGCCACCAATGGATTCTTGAACATTTTTTTTTGTCCAAATGACAACAATAAAACATTTTTCCAACCCAGAGCACTGTTTGTATTCAGGTCCTCCTCATGCCCTAAAAAAATATTTCTTTTGATCTCTACTGCTTTTTTGGAGAAGAGATAAATAGCTGCAAAGGCAATTGCCACGAATAAGATTTGCTGAATGTATTGCATAAGGCAACAGTTATACTGCTAAGATAATTGATTTGAATTGCAGGTTGTGGGTTTGTTATTACATTTGAGTATGAAATTTTAATTATGGCCGAGAATAATTATATACTTACACAGGAAGAAGCCGGTTATAAACTGCAAAGGCTGGCTTTGGAAATAGCAGAACAATTGCAGGGTGATGATGCTGAACTCATCATCATAGGTGTAAAAACAAACGGTTTGGTGATCGCTGAAAAGATCGCTGTTTTATTAAAACCTTATTTGTCCATTCCGTTTCAGGTAATATCGGCAAGTCTGGACAAAGATTTCCCCGTTGATATCACATTGAGCAAAGAGATCAATTTCGATAATAAAAATGTGATCATTGTAGATGATGTTGCCAACAGTGGCAAAACATTACTCTATATGCTGAAACCATTACTGAACTTCCATCCCAAAAGAATTCAAACATTGGTATTAGTGGAAAGAATGCACAAATTATATCCAGCAAAACCAGATTATGTAGGTTTATCCATCGCTACTACTTTACAGGATCATATTCAAGTAAAAGTAAAGGATGGAGAAGTGTTGGGTGCATTGGTGAATTAATCAACAAATCTTCTTAAACTTGTTGTTCAATAAAAGTAAAATTCAATTCTAAAACAATAATCATGGATGCTGCTACTCTGAAAAACATTAATGAATGGCTTAACGGCAATTACGATGCCGATACAAAACAAAAGATCAAAAAATTACAGGAATCTAATCCTACCGATCTGGAAGAATCATTTTACAAAAGTCTTGAATTTGGTACCGGCGGACTTCGAGGTATCATGGGAGTTGGAACCAACCGTATGAATAAATATACGGTGGGTATGGCCACACAGGGCTTTGCCAATTATCTGAAAAAGAGTTATCCCGGTGAAGAAATAAAAGTTGCCATTGCACATGATTGCAGAAATAACGGACGCTTCTTTGCCGAAACTACTGCAAACGTTTTTGCTTCAAATGGCATCAAAGTCTTTTTATTTGAAGCATTAAGACCTACGCCAGAACTGAGTTTTACCATCAGAACTTTAGGTTGTAAGGCAGGGGTTGTTTGTACGGCTTCTCATAATCCTAAAGAATACAATGGCTACAAAGCATATTGGGATGATGGGGCACAATTGGTTTCGCCTCATGATACGAATGTGATCAAAGAAGTGGAAGCCATTCATAGCGTGGATGATGTTAAATGGAGCGGTGGTGAAGCAAACATCAGTATCATCGGCAAGGAGATGGATGATAAATATATTGAAATGGTAAAGGGATTAAGTGTCTACCCGGAAGTGATAGCTAAACAACATGATCTGAAGATCGTTTATACTCCTATTCATGGAACGGGCATTATGCTGGTACCGAAAGCATTACAGGCTTACGGGTTCACTAATGTTCATATTGTAGAAGAACAGGCAACACCCAATGGTAATTTCCCAACTGTTATATATCCCAATCCGGAAGAAAGTGAGACCATGAGCATTGGTTTAAAGAAAGCAAAAGAACTGGATGCTGATATCTTATTAGGAACAGATCCTGATGCAGACCGTGTTGGTATTGGTGTAAAAAATCACAAAGGCGAATGGGTACTGATGAACGGAAACCAAACATTGGTTTTGGCATTTGCATATATGCTGGAAGCGAGAAAAAGCAAGGGCATTACCAAAGCAAATGATATGGCTGTTTCAACGATCGTTTCAACAGAAATGGCCAGAATTGTAACCGAACAAAATGGTGTGAAATATTATTCTGTTCTCACGGGCTTTAAATGGATCGCTTCTTTGATTTTGGAAAAGGAAGGGAAAGAAAATTATATAGTAGGTGGTGAAGAAAGTTTTGGTTTAATGATCGGCGATAAGGTTCGCGATAAAGATTCAGTTAGCGCGGTTGCTTTATTATGTGAAATGGCAGCCTATGAAAAGAACTTGGGACGTTCTCTCTTTGATAAATTGCTAGATCTCTATATACAATATGGATTTTATTATGAGAACCTGATCAGTATTACAAAGAAGGGAATGAATGGTCAGAAAGAAATTGCTGATATGATGGAAGGTTATCGCAATAATCCTCCTGCTGTGATCCATGGCAGCAAAGTTGCACAACTCCTGGATTATGAATTAAGCATCGGCAAGAATCTGATCACAGGGGAAAGCTGGAAGATCGAATTGCCAAAAAGCAATGTATTGCAATTCATCACCGAAGATGGAAGTAAGATCTCTGCCCGGCCTAGCGGTACTGAGCCTAAGATCAAATTCTATTTCAGTGTAAAGACCCAACTCAATAATAAAGCTGAGTTTGATACAAAATATGCAGAGTTGGAAGCTAAAATTAAAGGCATCATTGAAAGCCTGCAATTGAAGTAACTAGTAGATAATAATAATAAAGCCCCGATAACTAAAGTTACCGGGGCTTTTATTTGGTGAATAATTAGTCTTTTTATGAAAGAACCAGGTCTTCTTCTTTTACTTGAACATTATTTGTTTTTTTTCCTGTAGGATTTGGCATTCCCTTTTCAATTCTCATTTTATAGAATGAACGCCATACAAATACTAATGCAATACCCAGGAATAGTAAACCTGCATAAGGAGCAATATTTCTGAAGCTTTCTGAGATCGCAATTTCCATGGCCAGTAAACCAAACAATGTAGTGAACTTGATGATTGGATTTAATGCTACAGAAGATGTGTCTTTAAATGGATCACCAACTGTATCACCAACAATAGTTGCATCATGTAATGCTGTTCCTTTGGCCTTCAGATCAACTTCAACAACTTTCTTTGCATTATCCCAACAACCACCGGCATTTGCCATGAAAATGGCCTGGAACAAACCAAATACAGCAATTGCAATTAAATAACTCACAAATAATCCAACTGCATTGTTTCCACCGATCCCTGATGGTGAAGACAAACATGCAAATGCCAAAGCAAAAAAGAAGATGGCAATAAAAATATTGAACATTCCTTTCTGCGCATATTTTGTACAGATCTTCACTACTTCAACTGACATTTTAGTATCTGCTTTTTTAGGAGCATTCGGATCAAGATTGATATTTCTTTTAATAAATTCAACAGCTCTGTATGCACCTGTGCTTACAGCTTGTGTTGATGCACCGGTAAACCAATAAATCACCGCACCACCACAAATAAATCCGAGTATGGAATAAGGATTTAAAAGGTTCAGAATAGTTTCAGGATTAACATTCAATGTTTTTTGTATCATTAATATTAATGAGAATATCATCGTTGTAGCACCAACAACTGCGGTTCCTATCAATACAGGTTTCGCTGTTGCTTTAAATGTATTACCTGCTTCATCATTTGCTTCGAGATAATATTTTGCTTTTTTCCAATCAGGTTTAAAACCAAAATCTTTTTCTACTTCAGCATCAATGTTTGGAATTTCTTCTATCAATGATAATTCATACACAGATTGCGCATTATCAGTTACAGGTCCGTAACTGTCAACTGCAATAGTAACTGGTCCCATGCCCAGCATACCAAAAGCAACCAGACCAAAAGCAAAGATGGAAGGATAGATCATGATCTCACTTAATCCCATACTGCTGGTCAAATAAGCAACAAACATTAAAACAGCGAACATCATTCCTTCCCAGAAAGCGCTGAAATTACCTGCAACAAAACCGGAAAGAATTACCAATGATGCACCGCCTTCTTCACCTGCTTTTACCACTTCCTGCACATGACTTGATTTAGGAGAAGTAAATACTTTTGTTAATTCAGGAATGATGGCAGCAGCTAATGTTCCGCAACTGATGATGATAGAAAGTATCCACCACATATTTGTATTCCCTTTCAGATCTGGGATCAAAAAATAGCTGGCAGCAAATGTAACAGCAATAGAAAGGATAGATGTGATCCAAACCAGATTGGTCAATGGCACTTCAAAATCCATTGTCACTGCATCCTTATATTTATAGTTGCTGTAAACTTTATTTACGGCAAATGCTAGCCATGAAGTTACTACCATTAAGATCCTCATAACAAAGATCCAAACCAATAATTGAACTTGAATTTCTGTACCTGCAGTAATAGCTAATAAAATAAATGATATCAATGCAACACCAGTTACACCATAGGTTTCAAAACCATCTGCTGTTGGTCCTACACTATCGCCTGCATTATCACCTGTACAATCAGCAATTACACCCGGATTACGAGGATCATCTTCGCCGATCTTGAAAACTACTTTCATCAGATCGGATCCGATATCAGCTATCTTGGTAAAGATACCTCCGGCAATTCTCAGAACGGAAGCACCTAATGATTCGCCAATGGCAAAACCAATAAAGCATGATCCTGCAAGTTGGCCGGGGATCAATAATAAAATCACCAGCATCAAAGTCAATTCAACACATATCAACACGATACCTATACCCATACCTGCGTTTAACGGTATTAATAAAAGATCTAAAGGTTTTCTCTTCAATGAAGCAAATGCCATTCTTGAATTGGCAATAGTATTCATTCTGATACCAAATGCCGCAACAGCATAAGATCCTAAAATGCCTACTACTGTCCAAGACATGATGAGTAATACTCCGCCAATGCCGAATAAGGCATTGCCTGCATCATCCTTTGCGAGGAAGCCAAAATAACTTGCAACAGCTGCACCGATGAATAAGAACAGAATGGCTAGGAATTTTCCCTGTTGTTTCAGATAAGCTTTACAGGTTTGATAAATAACTTCAGAAATATCCAGCATGGATTGGTGTGCCGGTAATTTTTTCACTTTCATGTACTGAGAAAGACCAAACAACATTCCTAGTCCGGTCACTAAAAAACCGTAGTATAAGATAGTATGCTCTTTGATGGAATCAGGAATTTTCAGAGCCGCGTCATTTGCCATGGCACATAAGGGCATGGCAAAGCCTGCTGTAAGCCAAATTAATTTTTTCATTTTGGGATAAAATTTGTGTAGAATGATATAAAAGCAAGGTTACAAATGGGAGCCTTTGTTTAAGCAATTCCATGTGTGCTGCATTAAGTAACAAATTTACTCATGCTTTAGAGGGGTTTTGCTGACAAAATAGACATTCGGGCATGATTTTTATCATCCTTTGACTGCTTAAAATGCTGTTTTATTAATGTCACTAACAATGGAAAAAGAGATTGTTTTTCCCCAAATCATCATCCTATATATGCATGAACTAGATTTGTCTTGTTTATGAAAAAGTACGAAGACAGCTATCAGCACAAGGGATTACGCAAACAATTGGTCAATCTGTTAAAAGAAAAAGGGATAACAGATGAAAATGTATTGAATGCCATCAACAGCATCCCGCGTCATTATTTTCTGGATTCGGCTTTTGATCAGATCGCTTATGAGGACAGGGCCTTCCCCATAGGTGAATCACAAACCATTTCTCAGCCATATACGGTTGCTTATCAGACTCAGTTATTGCAAATTAAAAAGTCTGACAAAGTGCTGGAAATTGGTACCGGAAGCGTTTATCAAGCAACCGTCTTAGCCGAAATGGGAGCCTGGGTATACACGATCGAACGACAAAAGAAACTGTATGATGAACATAAGAATTTCTATTTCCGTCCCAAATATCCCAATATCAAATTCTTTTATGGTGATGGTTTTGAAGGATTGAAAGCTTATGCACCTTTCGACAAGATCATCATTACTGCAGCAGCACCTTATATTCCACCAAAACTGGTAGCTCAATTAAAGACAGGCGGAATGATGGTGATACCACTGGATGAAGGGGAAGCACAAAGAATGCTTCGAATCACCAAATTAGCTGATGGTAGCATCAAAGAGGAATCCTTCGATCTTTTCTCTTTTGTTCCTATGCTCACAGGGAAAAACGGTTAAATATTTTAATTACCTTGTAAGAATGAAATATTTCCTGCTGATATTATTTTTAACGGCAGTCATCTTTTCAACTGCTCAACATAAGTTTCGGTTACAGTTAACCAAACCCTCAGTGGTAAGAACAGGAGGTACTGCATTTTATAAAACAGTAGCCGCCTGGAAATGGAAGGAAAGAGATTCATTAGCAGTACAGGAGATACTCTCCGGAAACATCCCGTCTTTCTATAAAAAGTTCGTTCGCATCAATGTTTCCATCATTGATTCTGCAACCGGAAAAGAGATAAATGCCTACTATTTTGTTGCACCTGATTATCTAAGTATCGGAACCGATGATGATTGGGCAAGAATTCCATTAACACCCATGGCTGCCCAGCTCATTGCTGATAGTTTTCATTGCTTTTTACCTACACGTAAAATGGTGGATGATATATATAAACAGGCTACAGTAAAATTAGAACCAGTTCCCATGTATGCTTTTCGTGACAGCAGTGTTACCATGTGGCAGCATCATTTGATCGTGGAAGGGCAGCGCAAACTGCGCAAGGGACTGATCGCGGGTATCAAGAAGGATGTGGTATTGTCAGGCCTTGTTTCGCGTTATCCCAAACCCAATCACGAAGCCATTTATGGCTGGCATAAATTAGATGGCAAAGCGATCCAGCCTCTGTATATAGGTCATATTAATTGGTGGGTGGATTATAGTCACGGTATACGATTGATCTACAGAACGATCTGGGTGGATGGCAAGAAAATGGATTATACTGAAGTGCTATCACATCCAATTTTAAAACGTCTCTTATGTGACGAAGAGTTCTCCGATTTTTACAGGTATAATTAATTAACCATTTCCGGGTTTCTTAACAGGCATCGTTGCTTTGGGTTGTTGTCCCGGTTTAATAGCAGGAGGGGCAGCCTGTTTATTATCCTTTGGTTTATTAGCAGGTTGTGCTGTTTTATTTTCTTCAATGATATTTTCTGATTCAGGCTTCAGGTCTTCAGGTTTAATATCAGCAGGAACATAATCCTGCGATGTGCCATTGCCCATATCTTCTCCTTCAGCACCGGATGGAGGTTTGATATTATTGAGATTATCAAAATTGAAATCTGTATTTAATACATCTGGACGAACAAAAGTTGAATTAGGATCGATGCCTAACAGTTTTGGATCTCTCAAACATTTTTCATAAAAATATGCCCAGATGGGTAATGCTGCATGTGCACCCTGACCTTCCAGATTATTCTTATTGAAACGTATGAAACGATCATCGGCACCCACCCAAACACCACCCAGTAATTGCGGGGTATAACCCATGAACCAGGCATCACTGTTATCATTAGTGGTACCTGTTTTACCTGCGATCTCTCCATGCACATCATAACTCCACATTCTTCTTCCCGTACCAAATTGTAAAACGCCCTGCATCATTTTAATGACAGAATAAGAAGTTACATCGCTGATCACTTCTCTACGTACAGGTGAAAAATTTTCCAATACATTTCCGTTCCTGTCTTCAATACGTTTGATGAATAATGGTTTTACATTAAAGCCTCGGCCGGGTAACATGCTGTATGCCTGCATCATTTCGTACAAAGAGATCTCACATGAACCGATGGCTATAGAAGGATGCGGTTGAATTTTTGTAAGCAGTCCGCATTTATTTTTTAAGAAATCAACAAAACGGATCGCAGCATTATTTCCTTTACTGTCTATCTGTTTAAAGATATAAGCTGTGGCACAGTTTCTCGAAAAAGCCAATGCTTCTGCCATCGGCATTTCAGCGCCGGTGCAGGAAGTAGATGTTGCCGGAACCATTCCATAAGCACCAAAACTTTGTTGTTCATCACGAACAATAGTGTTAGGAGTGAAGCCCGCTTCTTCAATGGCCAAACTGTATAGTAAAGGTTTAATAGTGGAACCTACCTGACGTTTGGTATTATAATTAACGTGATCGTACTTGAATGTTTTAAAGTCAATGCCGCCCACCCATGCACGTACTTCACCACTTAATGGATCCATTACCATGAAACCGGTCTGCAGCATTTGTTTGCAATATTTGATGGAATCATAAGGCGTCATCACCGTATCTTTTTCACGGTTATTATTCCATGCAAATACTTTCATCCGAACAGGAGTATTAAATGATTTGCGTGCATCATCATCATTCATTCCTTCTTTCTTCAAACTTCTCCAGCGGTCAGTTTGTTTAATTGCAGCTTCAAGCACATTTTCATAACCATTCCATATTTTCCCGTTTTTCACATTATCCTGTGTGTTGAATAATTTCTGCATATAACTCATATGCTTGGCCACTGCTTCTTCGGCATACAATTGCATCCTGGGATCGATGGAAGTATAGATCTTTAATCCATCACGATACAAATCATAAGTATCGCCATCAGCTTTTTTATGTTCCTTGCACCATTTCTTCATGTCTTCGCCCAGTATCATTCTGAAGTAGGGTCCAAGGCCGGTAGTTTCATCTAATTTTTTAAAATTGATCTCAATCGGATGAGATTTTAAAGCGAGTGCTTCCTGCTCAGTTAAAAATTCATTGCGTACCATTTGATCCAGTACAGTATTTCTTCTGTCCAATGCTTTTTTAGGATTGCGTCGCGGATTATATAAGAAAGGTGCATTCACCATTCCCACCAATAGTGCAGCTTCATTGATGTCTACACGATCAGGTTCTTTCTGAAAGAATGTTTTAGATGCATTGCGTATACCATATACATGATCGCCGTATTCTACTGTATTGAGATATAAAGTGATGATCTCATCTTTTGTAAAATTCTGTTCGAGCTTAACTGCTATGATCATTTCTTTGAACTTCTGTATCACACGCAATAAGAAATTCTTTGTTCCCCAATTCTCGGTAAATAAATTTTTTGCTGTTTGCTGGGTAAGTGTACTGGCACCTCCATCTCTTCCCAGACCTTTCACAGCTCTCATCATGGAACGAAGATCAATACCGCTGTGTTTATAAAAACGTTCATCCTCAGTAGCTACCAATGCATTCACAATATGTTTGCTGATATCTTTGAATTCTACATTGATACGGTCTTCCACATAAAATTTGCCCATCAGGTTTCCGTCCTGAGCATACACCTGACTCGACAATGAAGCAGTTGGATTTTGTATGTCTTCAATAGAGGGCATTTCGCCAAACAATCCCCAATTGCACAAAAACAAAAAGAGAATGAATGAACCGATACCGATGAAGAAAATACGCCAGAATATTTTTACTGCTTTACTCATAGACCCAACTGTATTAAAGTATAAATTTAAATTAACTGTTTTGCATTCATGATAACCTGACGTTAAAATTTATCAGGAAATATCTGATGAATGAATTTGATGTATGCATCCACATCCTTTGTTTTTTTCAACAGGGTTAAATTGCTGTTACTGATCATACTAAAGGAATATTTGTCCTTTGTGAGCCATGGAATGATCCTCGATTTTGCAACTGGAGAAACATTATCTGCATAATTAACGGCATCGCCTGCATTGGCAAAAGGGCCGATCAGTAACATATCATATTCGCTGTTGATATTGATGGATGAAAGATCGATCTTTTTATTGTAAAAATTCTCCAAATTATAACGGTTAAAAGCATTGCGTGCTTCATTCGTAAAAACGGGGTCTACCTTATGAAAGACCAGGGTAACATATTGGGCATCAACAGGAACAAAGGCATAAGCATCGGCTGCTACAATTATGGGTTTGATATCCTGTTTGATCTCGGGTGCTTTTATTTCTTTTACCGCAACTTTCGCAACTGAATCCTTTTTCAAAGCTTCTTTGGCAGGAGCTGTTACTGCTGCTGTCGAATTCAGATCTACACTTTTCATTACAGCATCTTCATTCCTTTCTATTTGAAGATTGGTGAGATAAGATTCGATCTCCTTCCTTCTATGCAGCACATCGATCATTGTTTTTGCTTTATCCGCCATGGCTGTTCCCGGAAAACCAGAAGACAAATTCTCCAAACGATCAATGGCGATACTGTCCTGCTTTTGTTTGATATAATATACAGCCTCAATAAAAAGCAATTGAGGTGTCCAGTATTTCTTGCCATATAAATTATCTGCAACTAATTTTTCTGTCTTGGCCTCTTCAAATTTGCCTTCGATGAATAAATTATAGACAGATTCATACTTTTCATTGGCATTGATCTTTTCTCTGTCGGTGCCGCCGTTATTGAGTTGTTCGGTCAGTTTATGATCTGAATAAGTTTTGTTCAATACCGTTTTAACGGAATCGAATAAATCAGTGTTGCCTAATTTTTTATAACAATAAGCCAGATTGAAAAGTGCCTGCGGTACCAATGCATTCTCAGGAAACCTTTTCAGCATGCTGTCGTAAGATGCTGCTGCAGCTTCGTATTCTTCCAGTTTATTTTGAAAGGTCTCACCGTTATTAAAGAATGCTTTTGCAACAGACTGTTCTGCCGCTGCCAGCTTTTTGGGCGTTGCAGGAATATTCAATAATAAGCCCTGTGGCGTAATGTCCTTTCCGGCATTGTCTTTCAGCAGATCAGGTTGACCTGGTTCGTCCACATCAACGGTCATAATCGAAGATCTTACTGCGGTATTTTGTTGCGGCGCTGTGAATCTGCTTACAGCAGATTGTCTTCTCCAGTTATCTGCATTGGGTCTGTTTCCCCAGCGTACCTTGAAATCGCGAAAGCCCTGTGCTTTTAAACTTGCATTCAGAAAATAAAATTCATTGCCTGCTGTAGAAGCAGTATTGAACAAATTTGCATTGGCTGCGGCGTTTGGATCGAATGAAATAGAAGACCCGCCAAAACTCGCTTCATCTGCCTCTTTCAATCCCTGTTCTTTTCTGATCTGTTTGTATATTTTTTTTACTGCAGCGATCCTCTCTGCTTCTGGCAAAGCTGCCAACAATAAAAGGCTATCCTGTAAATGAATATTTTTCAGATTCTTACTAATGACTTTCAATGCAGGTTTGCGTAGATCAACCTTTTCCTTCTCGCTACGTGTTATTAAATTGGTTTGAACACTGTCGTAGAGATCAGAAGCTTTAATATAGAATTGCCCGTCGTAATTAATATCTGCCAGCAATAAAAAACTCTTGGCTTTTTGTTTCGGATTATCAACATCGTATTTGATACTGTTTGCCAGATCTGCTTTTGCAGCTTTGTCTTTATGTTGTTGTAATTGCAGGATGGCCGCGGCATAATAGATGATGTCGCGATAGTTCTCATACTTATCTCTCTTGGCAAGTTTATATAATTCATTCAGGTTCTCCTGCAAGGCGCTTTCTTTTTTGGCGCTGCTCGATAGGCTTACAATATTCAATCGGGCATACACATCCATAAATGGATCGATCGTATGTTTGATGGAATGTTCAAACATCAGAATGGCGGCATCATTCTTTTTAGCGAGCTGATATAACTGTCCGCATAAGAATTCCCATCTTGCCTGTTCTGCAATCGTAGCTGCATTATCCAACGCTCTCTGTAAATGCCAAGCAGCACTATCATACACCTGCAATTTGTAAAAAGAATAAGCGATCATTTCGTGCAGGTCTGTCTGTAAACGTTGCGGATAGAAAGGATCAGCTCTTAAGATGGAAAGCAATCCCGATGCTTCCGATAATCTGTTCTGTTCTAAATAATTCCTTGATTGCCAGATAAAACTCTCATTGCGTGCCGGTGGTTTACTTGATATCTTTTTAAACAGGTTTTCATCTTCTTTTGTAGCAATGGTAAATACGCCTTTTGTATTACTTGTATTGCTTCCCAGTAATACATCATACCCGTCATCTTTAGGAGCATAGATATAATTGATGTATTGAAATACCTGTGCCGCAGAATCAAATTGTTTTCGCAATAAAAATGCCTTACCCAGCAGTAGGTAGAGATCATCCACCCATGAATTCCTCAGGTCATGTAACAAGATCCCTGCATTGCATTTATAAATGATGGTATCCAGTATTATTTTTTCCCTTGAAGTATTATCTAAACTGTAATTATAAAAGCTGAGCAACTGTGTATAATCATCCTTATTCGCGGTTTTTGCCTTAGTGATGATATCATTCAGTTTTGTATTGGCATTAAAATAATAATTGTAATGCGTTACTGTATTCTGATAGAATTTTTTGGTGGCACTGATCTTTTTATCAGGTGTTTTCTCAGAGGCTAATTTTCGTTCCTCATATTGTTTGGGTTTGCTTTTGTCGAGATCTACGCTTGTATTTGGCTGACAAAAAGCCTTCATCCCCGGCAATAAAACTGCTGCCGTAAAAGCCAATTGATATAAATAATGCTTAGTCCTTAAAATCATAGCGGTCAATCAAATATACTGTGTTTTAAAACAGCAGTTATTTTCCAATTCTGTATGTTTGAGGGCCGAATCATCCGTACATTTACACCCTATTTAACACAATGGCAAAATTAGAGAATGATAATCGTTTAAAAAGGCTCAGCAACCAATACCGGTTGGTGATCATGAATGACGACACTTACGAGGAAGTGGTCACTTTTAAATTGACCCGACTCAGTGTTTATGTGGGTTTCAGTACCATTTTCGTGTTGCTGGTAAGCATGTCGGTGGCCCTGGTCATTTTTACCCCTTTAAAATATTATGTACCCGGTTATGGAAGCAGACAAAGCAGGGCAGAATTACAGTTACTGAAAATACGTACTGATTCTCTGGAACAAACCATTCATTATCGGGAACAATATCTTGAAAGCGTAAAAAAAGTATTGAACGGAACAGCACCTACACAAAGAGATACCTTGGCTATCCCGGTGCCCAAGCCCGAAATTTCAAACGATTAATTTAGTATGAAAGATGACCGCAATAATCTCTTGCTGCAATACGCAGGACTGGCAACGCAGTTGCTGATCAGTTTGCTGGCAGCAATTTGGGTGGGTAATTGGGCGGATAAGAAATTAGACATAAAATTTCCTTTATTATTGTGGATATTACCTTTGCTGGTAATTGCAGGGATGATCGTAAAAGTTATCAAGGATACCTCAAATAAATAATATGCAACAGTCATTTGCAAAGAAGATGCTCCCTTTATTTTTCGCTTTTGTACTGGTGAACAGTCTGGTCTTGTATTATCAGAAAGACCTGGATCAGCATAAAATAGATTCCCTTGTTGTATTTGCTGCCAATATCTTATTATTCATTTTAAGTGTGTTGAGTCTGGCCATGCATACCAGGTCCATCGATAAGAAAAATCCCAATGCATCTGTTCGTGCAGTCATGGCTGCCACATTAATGAAATTAATGGTGCTGAGTATAGCTGCACTGGTCTATTTATTCTGGTCAGGAAGCAGCAGAAGCCTCGAAGCCATTTTTGCAGGTATGATCCTCTATGTTGTTTATACCTTCATAGAAGTACGTATCGCATCAAAGACCAATCAAAATAATAATGGCGACAAGTGAACATCCCATGCAGGCATTGGCCAATTTTCTGCCTGAAGGAAGTTTCGATCTTGTAGTGCAATACATCCATCATTACAAAGTACATCTTACCGTAACCAAGAAAAGAAAGTCTGTACTGGGCGATTATCGACATGCCGGAATGGGTGGAAATCACCGTATCAGCATCAATGGCAATCTCAATAAATATGAATTCCTGATCACACTATTACACGAACTCGCACACTTGTTAACTTTCGAACAATTTAGCAACAGGGTAGAAGCACATGGTAAGGAATGGAAAAAGCATTATAGTAAACTGCTGGTTGATTTTGTACAACACAAATTATTTCCTGCGGATATTGAAAAAGCATTGCAGCGTTCCATCATTAATCCCGCAGCCACTGCTAATGGTGAAACAGAATTATTATTGGTGTTGCGTAAATATGATGTAAAAAAGAATACCGGTTTGCATCCTGTTGCCGAATTACCCGAAGGCACATTATTTACAATGGATGACGGGCGCATTTTTAGAAAAGGAAAGAAGCGCGTTAAACGTTTTGAATGTATTGATGTGAAAACAGGATTGAAATATTCGGTAAGTGCCTTGAGTGAAGTGAAGATCGTTAGCTGAAATACTGAAATTTTTATAATTGCATCAACTTGGTTAATCATTTAATCGATTTTCTATATCCATTCTTTCATGCAATATCCTTACTATCTCAATCACATCATTGGATATCTTGTAAAAGATCAGATGTGATTTAACTTTTGCAGCCCGATATCCTTTGCGTATATGCTCCATAGATTTGCCTGCATTTTCGTTCTTACAGATGTAAGTAATTTCCTCAAATATTAAATTATAATAGCGATCTGCTTGTTCAACAGACCAGTACTCAACTGTATAAAGCCATATTTCTTCTAGATCAGCAACTGCTTTTTTGCTGATACTATATGTTCGGCTTTTCATATAAGCTTACTGTGCAGTTTCTTTAAATGATTCTTAGGATTGAAATTCTTTTCATACCCGCTTTTCTCACCCTGCGCTAAAGCTTTATTAAGGCCTTTCTTTTTTTCTTCTTCGCTTTGCAAAAGCCTTAAAGCTGAGCGTATAACTTCACTTGCTGAATTATATCTTCCGGAAGAAATCTCATTTGAAATAAATTCTTCGAAGTGATCCCCTAATAAGATAGAAGTATTTCGGCTCATAGATTTTTTTTTAAAAGTACCAATTATTGGTATTTACTCCAAATGATTTCTTAAGATTAATCCACGAGTATTAAAAGGCACAAGTGTTCATAAGGATCACTTGTGCCTTTTAAATTATTTATTTGCTTCAGTATTAATAACCTTATCCGATTTAGACATTTCATTTTCGATCATCCATTGCCCGTTTATTAAATGCCATTGAGTTAAATAGGTTCCTGATGCAACAGGAACTGCATTGATACTTACGGTCCATACACCTCTGTCAACCGCAATGGAATCTGCCACAACTTTTGATACTGAATTGAGTTGTACAAATCGAATTCCTCGATCAAATAATTGTTTATTATGATTATTGATTCCTGTTCTGCCAATAATGGTAGGATCATTATCCGGCATCATACAGGCATTTTCAAGATATGTTAAACCTATTGAATCAATTTGACCTGAATTGAACCAAAGCATAAACTTAGTATTGGAACTTGTCTGATCAAACTTTTTACGAAGCTCAGTTTTACTCTGTTGTGCAATGGCATTGGAACAATAGAAGAACAAGACCAAACAAATGGTCAGAACAGGAACAGATAGAATGAATAACTTTTTCATTGTGTGTGTTTTTAAGTTAAAAAGAGCTAATACATATTGATAAACTTGCTCGAGCCATTTGCTGATCATAAATTCAGCTTTGCTGAACTTAGAGGAGATACTTTTCGGAGAATCATAAATGCTGCAATCCAGAGCGGCAAAAATCACTTTGATGGTGTAACTCCTGGGCGTGACTTCTCCGCATTCGATCCTTTGAAGTGTGCGCACATTTAAATTACATTTCTCCACAAGTTCTTCCTGTGTTAAGCCTTTTGATTTTATTAATTCCGCAATCTTTTTGCCTAGGTCCGGTTGTTTCATGATTCATTGAAATTTAGAGCAAGTTGATCTTTAACTAAAAACTATCCAAGAAAATGGACTGTATTTGTCCCGACATTCGAACGTCTTTAACCTGACATATTTATAAGTGTTTGATTGAATAATGAATACCCATTTTGTTAATGGTTATATGATTGATAAGATCAGTAGGGTACATGGTCTTATTGATGATTGAAAACCATTTTGCAAGAATTATTTAAGTGTATTGTTCAACACTTAAAATTACAACGACAATAAATCATGGCAAATTTGTTTTACGACAGGCACCCATGCGTTCAATATTTTCAATGTTATAATATTGAATTGTCATGGGCTATCCATTTTAGGGTAGCATTGTAATATAGCAGTAGAATATATTGTAAACTCTTGGTATAAGGGAATGTCTCAGCATTCATTAAGATCAGACTTTGCCTGTTTCTTAAAGTAAAAGGAAAAACGATCCTTTCAAGTTCAGATAAAGAAGAAAGTTATTTTCAGTTACTTATTTTTTCTTTTTGTATAGGAGAGTAATCTGTTTTCGTTTGTCCGTTTACTTGTATTTTGTCGAAGTAACATTTAACGCCTGTTGCAGCATTCATATCTTCTACGTTTTGGATGTGAAAATGTAAATGAGGTTCTGAGGAATTTCCTGAATTCCCACAAAGCCCCAATAGTTGCCCTCGTTTAATAGTTTGCCCCTGTTTGACAGCAATCGTATTCTGCTTAAAGTGAGCAAAAACTAAATATTCCTTATTCTCTGTCTTGATGATCACTGAATTTCCAGGAACGTAAATCGGATTTAAAATCCCCGGCACATTGTCTTTAACGCCATCCACTGCTAAAACAACTTCTCCGTCACAGGCTGCAATTATTTCTTTCCCGAAAGCATAATAATCTTCATTCGTTTTCCCGTTTGTCTGGAAAGTAAGTCCTTTGTCGTTTTTGATTAAAATATCAAAAGCATTTTTTTGGGCTTCACTTTCAACGTGATAATTTAATTCTTTTGTGTCGCCACCCCAAACAACGGTCCATTCGTCTTTAAAAGGTAAGCTCAACTTTGTAGTATTGCGAATGATTTTAGGCAAATTACTTTCTGTAAAAGGCTTTATGAATAAGCCATTTATTTTAGATGAATTGTCAACAGAAATATTTACGGCAAATAAGGCTCTTTCAAAATTTGTTTTATAGGAAGCATAAGTTTGTTCATACTTTACAAATTCTCTCTTTGTGATCTTTCCTGCTTGGGCTTTAAGTCCTGTTAAAAATTCTTTTGTTTTATCAAGAGGTAAAGCGGCCTGCATTACTGAAGAGAAGCTAGAAAATATGGTATCATAGTTACCCGCATTGTAATTTTTTTCAAAATTATCTGCAACATCCTTGTAAGATATTTTTTCAGTCTGCCCAAAAGCAATATGTATAAAAGATATCAGTAGAATTGTTGCTGCATATTTTTTCATAAATGTCAATATTTTGTGTCAGTTAAAATTACAAGAAGTATACTACCATTAGGATTTCGCTAACGCTAAGTTAACAGGATTAAAAAGGTTTTTCTTTCTTCGCATGTTCAAATGCCAATAAAGTTTTTTTTATACTAGCCTTATTAAAACTCAGTCTGGCTTTGCCTGTTGCTGAAAGTCCGTTGATACCTTTCAGGCATTGTATCATCCATTTTCTGTTTTGCTTATTTCTGGTATTCCATTTGGTAGTGCTGATTTTATTAATCGGAAAAATATACCAATATGAATGGCGTATACAATAATAACTATGTGCTAACTGGGTAATTGAAGCTGCCCATTCTTCCATCAACTGTAAAGAATCAGATGTAGCCGGGTCTAGTACATAATAAACTGATTGTCCTTCCAGATTCACCGGTATTACTGCCGCCACATGAAAGTTCCAGTTTTGTTTTAAAGCTCCTATATGACTTTTTAGATAAGCACCTCCGAATACCCAGGCTTTATAATTGGGGATATTCCAGTGGTCCAGCAAAACACATATCGCATCTGCCCTTCCTTCACAACCATTATTTGAATCATTCCAATTAAACAATGGATGCTGTTTAAAAAATAGGAATAACTGCTCTGCCTGTTCTTTAGATATGGTATCCTGCGGAAGACCAATATCAGAAAGAAAAGCATCATAAAGAGTGGGAACGATTGTATCCATTGAATTGAAGATAGACTTATTTCTCCTCTATACTGAGACTTCTGAAGGTCGTCTCAATATTATCCAATGAAATCAGACTAAGCTTGATTTAGATCTTTTTTTGTATTTGCCAATAATGCCCAAAAGGATCTTTAATAGTTCCTTGCCTATAGCCGTAGTCATAATCTTTTGCCGGGCTTATTTCCAGGGCACCGGCAATTATTGCCCTCTTCATTACTGCATCTACATCCGGAACAAATAATCCAATGCAGCAGGTGCAGCCCTTGTGTTTATCAGGAGAAAAAAAATTAACAGATGTTATTTCGTGCACATGAAATATAGCCCCATCTATACAAAGTTCTGCAACATGAATACTGCCATCATCGTTTGTAAAACATAGATTCTCAGTTGCAGCAAAAGCATTTTTATAGAACGAAATGTCTTTTACGCCATTATTTATATAAAGCTCTGGTGCGAAAAAAGTAGTACTGAAATTTGTTGCCATATTTTTAATCTTTTAATAATTAGAATAAACTTTATCCGCTATACTGAGTCTTCTGAAGGTCGTATTAGTATTATCCAATGAAAATCAGACTTATTCTGATTGTAATTTTAAATTTGAAGTACCCTGCACTAACTATTCAGATAGCTTCTAACAAACTATTTTTGCAAGACTGCCTGAAATATCTGTTGCCGTATAGGACTTACATTGTAATATTCCTTTCCACCCAGAAGTCCTGTTTGTTGCCGATTAATTAATAGAATGATAGAAATACCATCCTCAGGTACTACCGCAATGCTTGTTCCTGTAAAGCCGGTATGTCCGAAACTGCCTTCGGGACCATTTTTGATCACCGGATTTTTTCCATCCATCATCCAGCCCAATCCATTATTGAAATTATCTTTAGTCAGGAATGCTGATATGGTTTTTTCTGAAATAAATGAATCAGTACCCGGTCTGTTTTTATTCATCAGCATATCTACCAGTTTTTGCAAATCGTCCACAGTAGAAAAAAGACCTGCAGCCCCTGAAACTCCCTTATTGGCATAATAAGCATTACCGTCATTTACTTCTCCTTTCAGCGTATAATTCCGCCAATGATCCCAGCTGGTAGGACTGATCTCTCTGAATTGAAAACCCAGACTTGAATCATACACCATTCTTTTTTCATAGGGATTCCCAATGGAAGTAGCCGCAAATTTTACATTCTTCTGTTTTAGTAAGGGGTTATAGGAAGTATGATCCATTTTCAGGGGTATAAAAATATGCTGCTGCATAAACTCGTCTAATGATTGATGGGAAACAATTTCCACGATTTGTCCCAGTATGGTAAAGCCCAGATCACTATACTTTCTTTGTTTTCCAATGGGGAATGCCAAGGGCAATTCTCCGATCAGGAGGTATGTTTCCTGTTTATTGCTTGCACGATAATACATCGGATACCATTCATAAAGCCCCGCTGTATGCGTTAGTAAGTGCCTGATGGTAATAGCAGATTTATCGGGTCTTGTAAATGCTTTGATATATTTTCCAACCGGATCGTCCACTGAGAGCTGTCCTTTGTCTGCGAGCAGCATAATGGAAGTGGTGGTACCCACCACTTTTGTCAAAGAGGCAATATCAAATAAATGATCAGTTGTCATTTTTTCAGGCTCATTCAAAGGTTTATGGTTGTCATCAAAAATTTGTGCGTAGCCATAGGACTGCCTGTAAATAACCTTGTTGTTCTTTTTGACCTGTATAACCGCACCGGGTATTTTTTTGCTGTTCACCTCAGAGATAAGAATACTATCTATCCTGGCAATCAGTTCTTTATTACTCCCCTGGGTTGCTTGTGAAAAAACTGTCTTATGATTAATAAGGATACTGAAGAAAAGAATGAACAGTTTTTTCATAAAAAGTATTTTTAATTCTTTGGGACTGATTCAATTGGCATTATTGTTTGCTGGTAGAATAACTGAGAAAGGGCAGGACCCACAGTTTTATGTAAAAATAATTCTTTTTTTCTCAGCAGAGTCTCCGTGGAGACTCTGCTGAGAAGGAAACTTTTTAACACAATTATTGCTAACTGAAAAGTTAATATTAAATAGGTACTTCATATGATTTTAAACAATCACTATCTTAACATACATAAAATAATACAGCATTTTGTCTATGTCAAAATGTTTACTATCCTACTTTTTGTGTTTTCTATTTTCAGGCATATCTGCACAACCTTTCTCAGGTGTCTGGTCAGGAAGAGGGGATTATATTGCCGGTCAGGCTATCACCACTGTGATGAAAAAAATGGGTGCTTCCAAAAACATTTCTATTCGTCTTTCTGAGAATGGCATTATCTCAGGTACTTTAAACACCACCTATAATAAGGCTGCTGCCACATTGATTACAAACAATTTTGACCAAGTTTTTATTTTACGTGGAAATTATGATCCTTCAAAA
>CAIKTE010000251.1 GCA_903830285.1 uncultured Chitinophagaceae bacterium
GAAAATAATAGATAGGGAGATTGTGTCAGGGTCATAATTGCTGGTTGTTCGATCACAGATGAAAGATAGGAAACCGTGATCGGCTATCCGTCATCAGACTGCGTTTTTTAATTGATGTTTGCAAAAGTCGTTAAAATCCTGTTCATCAGCTTCACTTATATCAGCATCAATTTCTTTTTGTATCAGTTTGTTGTTTTTGAGGTCGATGGTCAATATGCCTTCTTTCAGTACCACATTGCTTACTTCATTCCATAAATATTTCCTTTTGGGTACCGTATTAAAAACCAACTCTTCCACATCGAATGCTACTTCAGGTGTAACTTTCAATGGCTTTTCTAATACACTGGCAATCAGATAACTAATACTCATGTAAAACCACTGTTGCTTATTCAGGTACCAGCCGCATGCGGCAATGAATAAAGCAAAACGATATAATGGATCATAGCCGTTTCTCTTCCTCGTAAAACAGTAGATCAGCCAGTATATGATGATGGCAGCAGCCAGAAAATACAGGGAGGAAAGGCTTATAATATCTGCCAAAAAGCTATCGCTCAAATTCTTTGTGCCCTCATAAATAAATGCAGCGGCAGCCATCAACAACATCAGCTGACTGATCAGGTCGATCAGTTTATGGCCTGCAGGTGCTTTGGTCACAATAACATAGTCATAGGTTTTCTGATGCATCATAATTCTCAAATCTAATACATGCCTTGTTAAAATTGTTTATTATTTGGGAAATATGCAAAAACAAAGTTTAAACACTGCCAACAATCATGTCAGCCTATTAGCTTTAAGAATTACTTTTGCAACCTAAAGAACCTAAGCATGAAGAAGACCCATATTATAGCATTGGTATTGATTGCGGCAGCTATCACGATCTTGATCAGTTATACCGGCAATCTCACCACTTATGAAACCATTGCATCGGCCCAGCAAAAGCCGGGGAAATTTGTGAACCTGATCGCTAAGATCGATAAGAGTCAGCCCCTGGAATACGATGCTATCAAAAATCCCAATTACCTTGCTTTTACAGCCATCGATACCCTGGGAAATACCGTTAAAGTGGTCTATCATAACACCAAGCCAACGGACATGGAAAAGAGCGACAGGATCGTATTGAAAGGAAGGATCAGTGGAGACCATTTTGAGTGTAAGGATATATTATTGAAATGCCCTTCGAAATATAAGGATGATACAAAGGCAGTCACTAAAAATGTAGAAGCAGGCAGCTAATTTAAACAACCAATCAGACCCATAAAAAATTACAATGCAGTATATCGGCGAACATTTATTGCCCGGACAGCTCGGACATTTTTTAACCATACTTTCTCTGGCGGCATCATTGGTGGCAACCATCGCTTATTTTAAAGCCAACCGGATCACAGAATTAAGTGAGAAACAAAGTTGGATACGATTTGCAAGAACCGCATTTTTAATAGAGACCATTTCCGTGTTCTCTATTTTTATTATCATCTATTTTTTAGTGGCCAACCACTATCACGAATATTTCTTTGCCTGGAATCATAGCTCCCTTTCCTTGCAGCCCAAGTATTTACTGGCCTGTATCTGGGAAGATCAATCCGGAAGTTTCTTATTATGGAATATCTGGCATTGTGTGCTGGGATGGATCTTGATCTGGAAGTCGAAGGATTGGGAAGCACCGGTAATGACTGCAGTAAACTTTGCACAGTTCTGTATCGCTACCATGCTGATCGGTATCTATTTCTTCGGTACTAAACTGGGAAACAATCCATTTATTTTATGGCGCAATAATATGCCCGAACTGCCATTGTTCAGCGATCCCAATTATTTGCAATTACCAAGAGTACATGAAGGAAATGATCTGAATACATTATTACAGAACTATTGGATGGTGATACATCCACCCGTATTATTCCTCGGATTTGCATCCACCATCATTCCTTTCGCTTATGCATATGCAGGACTGGTGAATAAGAGACATGACTGGGTGAAGATCGTTTTGCCATGGGCATCATTCTCAGCAGCAGTGCTGGGAGCAGGCATCATGATGGGTGCGGCATGGGCTTACGAGAGTTTATCATTTGGCGGTTACTGGGCATGGGATCCTGTAGAGAATGCATCACTGGTTCCGTGGATCACAATGGTAGCTGGATTGCATTGCAATCTGATCTATAAAAAAACAGGTTATTCATTACGCAGTACCTATCTATTTTACATCATCAGTTTTATACTCGTATTGTATTCTACCTTCCTGACAAGAAGCGGCATATTGGGAGATACTTCGGTGCATGCATTTGTGGGTTCTGATATGACAATTCAATTGGTCTCATTTGTGTTGGTATTCTTTATTCCGATCATGGTTTTGTTTTTCATGCGTTATAAATCGATCCCAACCATCATTAAAGAAGAAAGTACCTATAGCCGTGAATTCTGGATGTTCATCGGTTCGCTGGTTTTATTTCTGGCATCAATGATCATCACTGCAAAAACATCGGTTCCTGTTTATAATAAAATAACGGGTTCTAATATCGCACCATCAGAAGATCCTGAATTCGCCTATAATCAAATTCAAATCTTTGTTGCCATCATACTTGGATTATTAACAGCTACCGTTCAATATTTCAAATACAAAGAAACATCCAACAGTTATTTCGGAAAGAAGATCTGGTTGCCTACTTTAATTGCTTTAGTGATCAGTATCGCGATCAGTGTATTCGGCAATATCGATTTCACCAAGAAGGGGATCGGATTTTTAGGTGCTATTCACGTTGCCATTTTTGCTGCAGTATATTCAGTGGTAGCTAATGCAGCTTATATTTTTATTGTACTGAAAGGAAAGATCAAAATTGCCGGAGCATCTGTTGCACATATCGGTTTTGGATTGGTGTTGCTGGGTATATTGATATCATCTTCCAAGAAAGATGTGTTGAGCAAGAACACAACAGGTATCGCTGTATTTAAGAAGGATAAGAATGAAGATCCTGCCGAAAATATAACCCTGTTCAAAGGATTGCCTACCGATATGGGCAGGTATATGGTCACTTATGTAGGGGATACTTTCAATGCACAAGAACGCAAACGATTCTTTCAGATCGATTTTAAATCGAAAGATGGTAAATCACAGTTTCAATTATATCCTGATCTGATCAAAGGCAATAAAGGAATGGAAGGTTATTCAGCCAATCCTTCTTCTCAGCATTACTGGTACAAAGACATTTTTGTGTACATCTCTGCTTATCAGGAAAATACAAAAGCCGATACCAGCACTTACCGCAGCAAAGAATTGCGGGTAGGCGATACGATCTACTATAGTAACGGATTGATGATCCTGAATAAGGTCTCTAAGAATCCTGATGAACAAAAAGCAAGATATGCAGCAGATGAATTATCGGTGTTCCTCGACTTTACGGTGATCGCAAAAGATGGCAGAAGATATACCGCATCACCGGGTATTGCCATTAAAAACCAGACATTACGTGAATTGCCTGATACGGTGAAGTCACAAAGTCTTGCTTTGCGCTTCAATAAAATAACAGATCAGAATACAGGTAAGTTTGAGATCGGTATCAGAGAAAGTCCAGCCATTACAGACCTGATCACTTTAAAAGTATATGAATTCCCGATGATCAATGTTTTATGGATCGGCATATTTGTGATGACCATTGGATTTGGCATGGCCATCTATCAGAGGCTATTAAAAAGAGCATTAACAGCAGTATAAGGTTACTTTTTTATTTGGGCAGCATTAATATGGAACAGGATGTCTATTTTTAGGAACAATGAAATTGTACAAAAAACATATCATTTATTTTCTCTTCTTCAC
>CAIKTE010000252.1 GCA_903830285.1 uncultured Chitinophagaceae bacterium
AACACACTTTCGGGATGAAATTGCACCCCTTGCACATCATATTTTTTATGCTCCAATGCCATGATCAATCCATTCGCTTCAGTAGCGGTAATATTTAAATCAGTTGGAAAACTCTGATCACTCACCACCCAACTATGATATCTTCCCACAATGAACTCAGTAGGCATTCCTTCAAACAAAAAATTCACATTCGTGTTTAACTCATTTCGATTAGTCACTAATTGAATGGGGGTTGCAATCCCATGAAAGGGTGCTGATAAATTTGTTAGCGTTCCTCCAAAAGCTTCTCCAATTGCCTGATGTCCCAAACATACTCCCAGTATAGATTTGCTGGGTGCATATTCTTTAATTAAAGGTAATAGCAATCCAGCCTCAGAAGGAATACCAGGACCAGGTGATAAAATAATCTTATCGTAATCCTTCACTTGTTCTAATGGAAGTTCATCATTACGAAAAACATCTACTTTCTGTTTCGTAATTTTTTCAACCATATGAACTAGGTTGTAAGTGAACGAATCGTAATTATCAAAAACTAAAATCTTCATATGCTAATGTTAGTACTACTGATTGATTGATTAAATTTCTTCCGCAATGCTGATGGCTTTTTTCAAAGCATTCAATTTGTTATTTACTTCCTGCAATTCATTTTCAGGAATACTTGCGGCAACTACTCCTGCACCTGCTTGATAAGTAAGTGTATTATTCCTACTCATAAAAGTTCGAATCATTATAGCATGATTACAACTTCCATCAAAACCCATGAATCCAATGCCCCCACCATAGTAACCCCTTGGTGTTGGTTCATATTGATCAATTAATTCCATGGCTTTAAATTTAGGTGCCCCACTCAATGTACCGGCAGGAAAAGTCTTTGCTAATAATTCAAAAGGATTTTGATTTACTCTCACCTTACCGGTTACTTCACTCACTAAATGAATTACGTGACTGTAATAATGCACCTGACGATATTGCCTAACAATAACTTCATCACAAGACCTACTCAAATCATTTCTAGCAAGATCAACCAGCATTACATGTTCTGCATTTTCTTTGGGATCATTTAAAAGTTTTTCTGCCATTGCTTTATCGGTAGCATCATCCCCACTTCTTTTAAAAGTTCCTGCAATAGGATGCACCACCGCTAACCCATTTTGAATAATTAATTGCGCTTCTGGGGAAGAACCCATCAGTTTATAATCACCATAATCGAAAAAAAATAAATAAGGGGAAGGATTTACACTTCTCAAAGCCCGATACACATTAAATTCGTCTCCCATAAAATTTTGTTCAAATCTCCTGCTTAAAACAATCTGAAACACATCTCCACGCATACAACTCTGAATTCCTTTTTTCACCATGGATCGATAGTCTTCATCGGTCATATTACTCAATTCCCTACCTTTCATTCTGAAAGGATAAACAGGAACATCTTTGCTTTTAATAATTGATTCAAGCATGGGCAACTCACTTTCTATTCCTGCAATTTTATTTTCACAGATATAGAGTTCATCTTTAAAATGATTAAATGCAATTACGTATTGATACAAGCGATAACGCATCAACGGAATATTAGGAATTGTTTGTTTTTCAGCAGAAAAACGAATCGTATCAAAAAACTGTACCGCATCAAAACTACTATAACCATAAAGTCCTTGCGCAAATGCGGCTTCTTTTTGAGTGGAAGGCTTTATCTCAAAATTTTGCATGAAATTCCAAAGTTTCTGAGGAGCATCAGCGGGATTTTTTAATGGTGCTCGTTCGGGTTTCTGATTAGGAAATTTAAATTCCATACTGTTCACCGAACTTACTTCAATACCAGCAATAGCATTAATACCAATAAACGAATAACTGTTTTCTGCCACATGGTGATCGGTACTTTCCAATAAAACGGTATCACGGAATCGATCCCGCAAACGGAGATAAATACCTACAGGAGTAAATACATCGGCCAACATCCTTTTACAACTTGTTTCTACTACAATTTTTTTCATGTTTTCTTTTTTCTCAGCTTATCAAAACAAAAAGCCCCGGCAAAATTGTCGGGGCTTTGAAAATATTTCAAAATAGTATTG
>CAIKTE010000253.1 GCA_903830285.1 uncultured Chitinophagaceae bacterium
GGGAAGTTGACATTATTGCCAGTAAAAATAACAAACTGCACTTCTTTGAAGTTAAAACAAGGACCAACGAAAGATTCGGCAAACCCGAAGAAAGTATCCGTCGTGATAAGATGAAGAATTTAAAGAATGCTGCCGAAGAATATCTATACCAGCATACCGAATGGAAATATATTCAGTTTGATGTAATTGCCATTACATTGCGTGGCGATGATGTAAAAGAGATATTTTTAATTGAGGATGTTTATTTTTAAAAGCCATCTAACCTCTAGCATTTAACATTCAACATTTACAACTTTTCCATCATCCTTTCCACCATATTATAAGTAGCGGGACAATATTCAATATTCTGTTGATGCACATGAATATAATCTACCATTTTCTTTTTAGTGAGATGCGGGAAACCAGAACAATCAACGGGTCTGATTTCGTAAATGGAACATTTATTGTTTTTGAGGTTTAAGAACTGACAGGGCTGACTGGTATTCATCCAGTCGCCATCTTTCTTATCGTAATACAACCATTTATCTTTAAATGCCTGTGCAGTCATTTCAAAATGTGCGGCAATGCGCTTGATGTCTTTTGGCGTGAATGTGGGGCTCATTGTTTTGCAGCAATTGGCACAACTTAAACAATCGGTCTCTTTCCAAACTTCTGCATCGATCTCTTCTACCCTTTTATGCAACCCTTTGGTTGGATTCTTTTCCAGCTTCGTTAAAAACCGTTTGAATGCTTTCTTATGATAACGTACTTTTTGTTTGAAGGAACGAAGATTGATGGGTAGCATTGAATTATTTTAAATTGATCTAGGAAGTTGCGAATATAAGTCATTCATGCAAAACGTACATTTGATTTGGAATAGCAGCGAGTAATGAGCCGTAAGTTGCGAGGTTTTATCTCATAGCTCATAGCTCGCTGCTCATAGCTTCACCTTTAGAAGCGAGTGACATTTTAGTTGCTGCGAATAAAATTAAAAGCCGTAATAATAAAAACGCATGTGGGAAGGATATAAAAAAGGTTACAAAGCTTATTTGCAATTAGAGCGTTCGCTTAGCGACAACTCTGTTGAAGCTTACTTGCGTGACGTAGAGAAACTAACCGAATATTTATTGGCCACCAACCAGGCAAAAACACCCGGAGAAGTTGAACTGAAAGACCTGCAGCATTTTGTTCAATGGGTAGCCGAACTGGGTATGACGGCAACATCGCAATCCAGGATCATTTCAGGGATCAGGGGATTTTATCATTACTGTTTACTGGAAAAGATTTCAGCCACCAATCCTTCCACTTTACTGGATGCTCCTAAAACAAAAAGGGCATTGCCTGATTTTTTAAGTTTCGAAGAAATTGAAAAGATCATTGCTCAAATTGACCTGAGCACTGATGATGGCGGCAGAAACAAAGCCATTTTGGAAACCATGTACAGCTGTGGGTTGCGTGTAAGTGAATTGGTGAATTTAAAGATGAGTTGTTTGTATTTGGATGTTGGCTTTATCCGTGTGATCGGCAAAGGTGATAAAGAAAGATTGGTGCCCATCGGCACTGATGCCATCAAATACATTAAAATTTATAAAGATAATATCCGGGTCCATCAATCTATTCAAACAGGATTCGAAGACATCTTATTCTTGAATAACAGAGGTAAGAATTTATCAAGAGTAATGATTTTTTATATCATTAAGAGTCTGTCAAAGAAGGCTGAAATAAAAAAGAATATCTCACCCCATACCTTTCGGCATTCATTCGCTACACACTTGGTGGAAGGTGGTGCGGACCTTCGTGCGGTTCAGGAAATGCTGGGTCACGAAAGTATTACCACCACTGAGATCTACACGCATCTGGACAGGGATTATCTGCGCAATACTTTGCAACAGTTTCATCCTGCATTTCAAAAATAGTTTCTGCGTAAACTCTCATTTTTATTACATTACAGTAGCATTCTACTATGAACTTAGCAAAGGATCATAAAAAATCAACCCTATTTTTAATCCTGTATTTTTCTTGGTGGATCTATTTTGCTTATTCCTTTTTCATCAATAATGATGCTTCCCGTGATTATCTGCAAAACAATGCGAACCTGCTGATCATTTCATTTTCGATCATGTTTATTTATTGGCTGATACTTTTATTCATGGTTCTGATGAGTAAGGCTGAAAAGCAGGCAGATTTTTTGCTCTTTTTTGCATTGGTGAGTGCTCCATTGGTGATCACATTATTTTATGTGCTGACCGAGTCATAATTTGATTACTAACAATTCATCATAAAACATTTGCATTCAGCATTTGTTATCTTAGGTTTGTATCACCAAAAAAATAAACAAGTATGAAACGATTATTATTGTTTGCCGCAACGCTTGGCGTATATGCAGCAAATGCACAAATTACAATGCCTGCCCCTAGTCCTGTTCAAACGATCGTACAGAATTTCGGCCTGGGTAAAATTGAGCTGACCTATTCCAGACCATCCATTAAAGGAAGAGTTTTGTTCAAAGAAAAAAGTGAATTGGCACCATTAGGCCAATTGTGGCGTACCGGAGCCAATGCAGCTACTAAACTGAAATTCACAGATAATGTTACCATCGGAGGAAAACTGATCGATACAGGCTCTTATGCTTTGTACACTATTCCAGGTAAGGAACAGTGGACCATCATCATCAACAAAGGCTTTAATAATTCGGGCAGTACCGGTTATAAAGAAAGCGATGATGTGGTACGCTTTATGGTTACATCCGATAAAATGAAAGAAAGCATTGAAAATTTCACCATGCAGTTCTCTGATATCAAACCGGAGTCTTGTGAATTGCATTTAATGTGGGGCAATACTGCAGTGCGTATCCCAATCACAACAAGTGTAAAAGAAAGAATAAGGGCACAGGTTGAAAAAGCCTTAGCCGCCGATAAAGTTGATGCGGGTGTGTATCAGTCTGCCGCTAATTTTTATTATGAGTGGGATAAAGACCTGAACAAAGCTTTGTCCAATGCTGCCAAAGCAACCGAAGCCAATCCAAAAGCTTATTACCTGTTCATCTTAAAAGCAAGGATCGAAAAAGATCTGGGCGATAAAGTAAGTGCTAAGGCCGATGCAAATAAATGTATCAGCTTAGCAACTGAAGCCAAGAATGAAGATTATGTGCGTATGGCAAAAGAATTGATCGCTAAATTGTGATCGCAGATTACACAGATTGTTTACGCAGATTGATAGTTGATCCTACCTTGTGATCACAGATAACACAGATTGTTTACGCAGATTGATATGATTTTTCAAATCGGCAATTTCTGAAAAGAACTTGCCGATTTTTTTATGGTCAGACCGGGACAGTCTGACCATAAAGGATCTAAGAAATTATTTGCCACAGAAACACAGAAAGCACGGAAAATTTTATATACGAAACTTCTGTGTTCCTCTGTGCTTCCGTGGCAAATAAATAATGGCTGTATATTTATAGTGCAATGGATTACCTGAAAGAGTACAGAAGTTTTATCTATAGTCATTACCTGAGCGAAGGTGTACGGAAAACGGTCGGTATCTTATTGCCTGCATTGATCATGGGGCATTTTAATTTTTTGCTCATCGGCATGACCATGTCTTTAGGCGCTTTATGTGTAAGTATCACAGATAACCCCGGTCCTATTCACCATCGTGTAAATGGCTTTATTGTTTGTAATATCATCATCTTTCTGCTCGCCATCATTACTGGTTTTATCAATCATATTCATTGGTTGTTTGCTTTACTGCTGCCTTTGTTCTGTTTTTTCTTTTCGATGATCGGTGTATATGGTGCAAGGGCTACTTCATTGGGCATCGCAGCATTGCTGGTCATTATTTTACAAACCTTACATCGTTACGAGGGACTGGATATTTTATACAACAGTGTCTATTTATTAGCAGGTGGTATTTGGTATTTTTTATTATGCATGGCCCTGTACAGTTTCAGGCCCTATAAATTAACGCAACAGGCGTTGGGCGATTATGTTCAGTCAACAGCCAACTATTTGCGTGCCAAAGCTTCACTATATATCGAAACAGTGGATTATGATAAAAGCAACGAACAATTACTGAATACGCAGATCGATGCACAACATAAACAAGACCTTGCAACCGAACTGATCTTTAAAACAAGGAATATCGTGAAGGAATCAACCGTAACGGGTCGAATCCTGGTGATGGCTTATCTCGATACTACCGATCTATTTGAAACAAGCATGTCCTCTCATCAGGATTATAAAAAACTGCAGGAACATTTCGGCAAAAGCGGTATCCTAACCGAATACCGGGAACTGATCTTATTATTGGCTGATGAATTAGATGAGATAGGCATTGCATTACAGGGAGGAAGAAAATCGGTATACAACGAAAATATAGACGCATTTATTTTAAATGAACGTGAACACTTGCAGCAATTGCGTTTAAGTATTTTAGATGCTGCGAATGTGGATGTGTTCATCAGTCTGAAACATATATTAGACAGTATTGATGATATCGCCACACGTATCCGCACTTTACATCAATATACTTCATATGATAAAAAGCTGGGAAGAAAAAAATTGCAATCTATCGATCCCGAAGACTTTATCTCGCACCAGGAAATGCAACCGAAATTATTCTTCGATAACCTATCATTCCGCTCCAATATATTCCGTCATTCCCTGCGCATTACACTGGCAGCATTAACGGCATATCTGATCGGACAGCTATTTCCCATCGGGCACAGTTACTGGATCTTACTGACCGTCGTGATCATTCTAAAACCGGGTTACAGTCTTACTAAAAAAAGAAACTATCAGCGTTTAACTGGAACATTGATCGGTGCAGCGATCGGCGCATTGTTTTTATATTTTATAAAAGACAATACATCCATCCTGATCTTTCTGGCCCTCTGTATGATCGGTGCTTATAGTTTTATTCGCACCAATTATCTCATCAGCGTTACGCTTATCACTTTGTATGTTTTACTGATGTTTCATTTACTGGATGCCAAGGACTTCAAGAGCATTTTTACAGACAGGATCATTGACAGCAGCATTGGTTCTGTACTTGCATTTATATTCAGTTATTTACTGTCGCCGATATGGGAGCATGAACGCATCCATCAATTCATCAGCAGGGTCATTGATGACAACCGACAATACTATCAATTGATCGCAGCTGTGTTTACCGGGAAATCCTACAGTAAAACAGAAACACGTGTAGCAAGGAAGAATAGTTTGGTTTCATTGGCTAATTTATCCGATGCATTCAATCAAATGCTCTCAGAACCTAAAAGCAAACAAAAGAATATTCAGCAGATCCATCAACTGGTCGTGTCTAATCACATGCTTACTTCACATATTGCGACCCTGGCTTATTATGCCGATAAACTGCAGCGGGATTATGTGATGGATGATTATGCCCCACTCATCATTCTCACCAGATCATATATGGAAAGATCCGTTCAGTTGATAGAAGCCAAAGAATCGATCGAAGAAAATATTTTAACCGACCAATCGCAAGTGCGTTTACTCGATAAGCGTATCAATACTTTGATGCATATCCGTCAGGAAGAATTAAAGCAGGGAAAAATAGAAAGCGAAACAAGGAGAATATTATCTCAATTCAAATCCATTACGGACCAGTTCTATTTCATTTATAAGATCTCCATCGACATAGAAAAGATAAGTTTGAAATTCAAAGATGTCGCATAAAATAAAACCCTTCCAAATGGAAAGGCTTTACCAATAAACTATTCAACTAATCAACTTATTAACTATTCAACTTATTTCGCCACATCGATCCTCACTTTCTTATTCTTGATCTTTTCATTCTTGATGAGTTGCAGAACAGCACCTACTTTAATTTTCTTGATCGCAACAAAAGAGAAAAAATCTTTCACTTCGATCAATCCGATATCTTCTTTCTTCAGTTGCCCTTTATTGGATAAGAAACCAACAATATCGATCTTATTCACTTTATCTTTTTTACCTGCGGCAATGAAAAGTGTTGTCCATTGCGGTTTTTCGGGCAATATCAATTCATCCGGCAATTCTAATTGCTCTACAGGCCCGGTAATATAAGCAGGTAATTTTTCTTCTTCCGACAGGATCAAAATGACTGTTCCGCTTGCTTCCACTCTTGCCGTTCTTCCGTTGCGATGCGTAAAATTCTCTTCCGTATGCGGCAAATGATAATGTATGATGTAACGAATATTCGGAATATCCAACCCTCTCGATGCAAGATCTGTTGTTACCAATACATTGGTAGTGCCATTCCTGAATTTGCATAAAGCGCTATCGCGCTCCTGTTGTTCCATTGCACCGTGATAGAACTCATTGTAGATTCCTTTATCAGTCAATAACTGACTCACACGTTCAACCGATTCGCGGTGATTACAAAACACGATCATCGAACGACCGCCCAACTTGCATATCAACCGCAGCAAAGTATCTATTTTATCTTTCTCATCAGAGAATACGGTTTTGATGGCCAGCTTTTCTTCGCTGACTGCTTCATCACTTAAGAAATTAATTTTTACCGGATCGATCAAACCAATAAAGGAAGGAACTTCCAAAGATTCTGTTGCCGAAGTGAGTATTCTTTTTTTAACAGAAGGTAATGAAGAGATGATAAAAGAGATTTCTTCTTTAAAACCCAATTCGAGTGATTTATCAAATTCATCCATCACCAATGTTTCAATACTGTCTAAAGTGATATTGCCTCGACGGATATGATCGGCAATCCTTCCGGGAGTACCCACCAGCAAAGCAGGTGGTTGCACTAAATTGTTTTCTTCGGTCTCTCTTTTATGACCGCCATAACAGCAAGTGATCTTAAACCCTGTTTGCATGTCTTTAAAAACATGTTCGATCTGTTGTGCCAGTTCTCGTGAAGGCACGATGATCATGGCCTGGGTTTGCTTATTGTCTTCATTCAATAATTGCAGCACTGGCAATAAGAAAGCCAGTGTTTTACCCGAGCCTGTGGCCGATAATAAAATAACATCGCTATGCTTTTCATTCGCTTCCAATGAAGCCAATTGCATCTCATTCAGTGCCTTAATTTTTAAGCTCTTCAAGATCTGTTCTGTGGAATATTTTGTCTGTTGCATTGCGGCGAATCTACGAAAGATTAAATGAGTGGGTTTTAAAGAGCATTTTTGATTGGTTTTTTGCAGCAGTTACAGCCAGGTCTCAAAAATAAAAGTCTTCTCAAAAACGAGAAGACTTTTCAATGTATTTACAACTCCCCTTTAGGGGTTGGGGGTGGTTCAATCTTATTTTCCCCCGCTTTTATTCCTTACCTAAATTTGTACAATGAGAAAAGTTTTTATTGCCATCCTGCTTTTGGCATTTTCTACGAACAGCCATCCACAAAACCCTTCCAAATTAATTGACAGCCTGAAACAATTAATAGCTGCAGAAAAACAAGATACGAGTCGTGCACAATTGCTGCTGCAATTATCTAAAAATTATCTGGAATCAAAACCGGATACTGCATTACTAATGGCTCAACAGGGTCTTCACTTATCGAAGAAAAGTAAGTTTGCCAAAGGTGAAGCTTTAAGCTTAAAAGCAATGGGCGCAGTTTATGGCGTAACAGGCAATTATCCAAAAGGACTTGAAACGCTATTGCAGGCATTACAAATAAATGAAAGTATCAATGATCAACGTGGAATGATGCTCTGCTATGTGACCATAGGTGCGAATTACAGTCATCAAAAAGATTATAAACAAAGCCTCTACTATTTTTTTAAAGCGAGACCTATTGCAGAAACTATTCATGACGACAGGTATCTGATGATCACTTTATTGAATATTGGAGATACTTATGAAAAATTGAATCAATTAGACTCTGCAGGTTTTTATACGCAACTCGTTTATCATCAGGCAGATCATTTGAATAATTTATTTATACGAGGAATTGCATTGAACAATTTGGGTAATATTAATGCGAAAATGGGAATGGATGATATTGCACTGGCCTATTATCGTCATAGCCTTCCCGATCTCACAACAGAAAATAATAATGATGCATTGTGCGAAGCCACATTTGGTATGGCAAACCTTTTTAAAAAAGCAAATCACACAGACTCTGCAATGATCTACGCAAGGCAATCTTTGTTGGTAGCAGCACGGAGTGGGTTTACCCAACGTTTATTAGATGCAAGCAACTTTTTATCTGATCTGTATGAAAGCAAAAAATTGGTTGACAGTGCTTACAAATACCAAAAGATAAGTATTACTGCAAAAGATTCATTATTCAGTCAGGATAAAGTAAAAGAGTTGCAAAACCTGGGCTTTACCGAACATATTCGTCAGCAGGAAATGACGACGGACGCTGTCTGTACGCAAGTCTCGTGCCAAGAAGCATGGGGCCGTAAATACGACCTGGATGCTACAAAGCCCTCGGGGGCCAGCGTTCTATTCCGGTCAAGATGAA
>CAIKTE010000254.1 GCA_903830285.1 uncultured Chitinophagaceae bacterium
CAACAAGTATTATCTCTTCAATATTACATGGCCAAGAGGTGGCATTCGCACTGTTGTTATTCACAGAGCAGATAAAATTACCGGATCATGGGAAGGTAGAATCGGGCTTCAAGATTTAGGTGTGGCGCAAGGTGGTTTAATTGATATGCCGGATGGCAGATGGTTTTCATATTTGTTTCGTGATTTTGGTTCTGTTGGTCGCATACCTTATTTAGTTCCTGTTAAATGGGAAGACGGATGGCCTGTTTTAGGCGTTAACGGAAAAGTTCCCGAAACACTTGATCTTCCTGCAAGCAAAGGATTAATTCCCGGCATTGTTAACTCAGATGAATTCAATCGCAAAAAAGGAGAACCTGCATTACCATTAGTTTGGCAATGGAATCATAATCCCGATAATAGTTTATGGTCAGTTACAGAACACAAAGGTTATTTACGTCTTAAAACAGGACGCATTGATACGTCATTTGTAAAATCAAGAAATACTTTAACGCAACGTACTATTGGTCCTGTTTGTACGGGCTCAACATTTATAGATGCATCGAATTTAAAAGATGGTGATTTTGCAGGATTGTGTGTCTTGCAAAGAAAATTTGGTCAGGTAGGTGTTAAAATTGTTGATGGAGCTAAATATCTTTTTATGGTAAGTGCCGAAACAAATAAACCTGTTGAATTGCAAAGCATTCCTCTTTCTCAAAATACAGTTTACCTTAAAATTGAGTGCGATTTTAGAAACAAAATTGATATCGCAAATTTCTTCTACAGCCTCGATGGCAAAAAATGGAATGCAATTGGTGGGCAATTGAAAATGGAATATACTTTAATGGAACACTTCATGGGTTATCGTTTCGGGTTGTTCAACTATGCAACAAAAATACCAGGCGGCGTTGCTGATTTTGATTATTTCCATATTAGTGATAAAATTTCCGAATCAAAATGATAGTGAAGAGAATATTTAATAGAAACTAAAATTGTAATTATGTTTGACCGTTACTTTCTGCTCTTTTGTTTAGCAATACTAACGAATGGAGCTACTCAGCTTCTTGCACAAAACCCTATCATCACCAATCAATATACTGCTGATCCTTCAGCAAGAGTATTTGGAGACAGAGTGTATCTTTTTCCTTCACATGATATTCTTGCCAAAGAAGGTAAAGGTCGTGTGGGATGGTTTTGTATGGAAGATTATCATGTATTCTCTTCAGCAAATCTCAGCGATTGGAAAGATCACGGAATGATCGTTACACAAAACAAAGTGCCTTGGGTTAAAGCTGAGAGTTATAACATGTGGGCACCTGATTGCATTGAAAGAAACGGAAAATATTATTTCTATTTTCCTGCAACTCCTAAAGACAGTTCTTACGGCAGAGGCTTTGCCATTGGCGTTGCCATTGCCGATAAACCTGAAGGTCCTTATACACTGCAGACAGAACCAATAAAAAATGCAAGAGGCATTGACCCTAATGTTTTTATTGATAAAGATGGACAAGCTTATTTGTATTGGGCTGGCGGAAATATTTATGGTGCAAAGCTGAAAGAGAATATGGTAGAACTTGCTTCTGATCCCGTTATACTGAAAGAACTTCCTACAAAAGGTTTGAAAGAGGGTCCTTATTTATTTGAAAGAAACGGCATTTATTATTTAACCTTTCCGCATGTAGAAAATAAAATTGAAAGATTAGAATATACAATGGGAAATAATCCGCTCGGCCCTTTTAATAACAGAGGCGTTATTATGGATGAATCTACTTCTGGTTGTTGGACAAATCATCATTCAGTTATCCAATTCAAAGATCAATGGTATTTATTTTATCACAATAATGATCTGTCACCTCAGTTTGATAAAAACAGATCAGTAAGAGTTGACAGTTTATTTTTTAATGATGACGGAACCATCAAAAAAGTCATTCCTACTTTACGTGGTGTTGGATCAACAAATGCAACAAAAGAAATTCAAATTGACAGATACAGCAAAATAAGTGTCAAGGGTGTATCTGTTGCTTTTATTGATACAGCAGACAGATTTAAAGGTTGGAAAACAATTTTGAATGAAACTGGAGCATGGGTTCAATACAATAGTGTTGATTTTGGAAAGAAGACTTTAAAAGCAGTATCTGCAAAAGCAATCTCTGAAACTGGCGGCACCATTCAGGTTAGAACAAAAAGTGTTGATGGGCCCATTATAGCAGAAATAAAAATTTCAAAAAACAAAGATTGGAAAATTAAGAAAGGTAAGGTTGTAAATTTTCAAGCAGGGTTACAGAATTTATTTATTGTATCTAAAGACGGTAAGCCTGTTGAAATAGATTGGATAAGTTTTGAATAAGATGATTGTTAATCCCGATAACAATCATCTAAGTTATTTTGGAACAGCTTCAATTCAATTCGGAATAAAATAAAATATTTTAAAAATGTTAAGTTCAATCAATTCTAAATTCAAATTACTTACCGGAGCCTTATTAGTTAGTTCTTATAGCCTCGCACAAATAAATCCCTTTCCTCCTGCACAGGTAACTACTGCTACACACGAATTCAAATACACGAATCCAATAACACGTGATACGGCCATTGCTATGCGCGATCATTGTATTATAAAAGTGGGAAGTAAATGGTATTGCACCGGAACATCGGAACCCGTATGGACAGGCCATAATCCCGGTGTACGTTTATTGGTGTCAGATGATCTGATCCATTGGAAACAACATTCATGGTTAATTAATGCAAGTAAGCTGTCGGAAGATTGTCCATACAATGGTCGCTTCTGGGCTCCCGAAATTCATTTCATCAAAAACAAATATTATCTAACTGTCAACAGCGGAAAAGTCACCAATGAAGATCCTAAGGGAATGAAAACACATAGTGTATGGTTATTCGCTTCTGATAGTATAACGGGCCCATTTAAATTAGTAAACGGACCATTAACACCACAATACAATAACGATGCTACTTTATTTGAAGATGAAGACGGACAAACTTATTTGTATTGCAGCGGTAACGGACTGTTTCAGGCCAAGATTGATCTAACAACAGGTAAGCTTACAACGCCCATTCAAAAATTCTTGGATAAAAAACAACTCGGCTGGCCCGAATGGATATTAGGCGGAATTGAAGGACCGTTTGTAATTAAAAAAGAAGGAACTTATTTCATGTTCTTCTCTACATGGACAAGAGGCTATGAAGTTGGATTGCTTAAATCAAAATCACCGTTAGGACCATGGGAACTAGCTTCTCCTGAGCCTATCTTTGGAACAAGAAAAAAAGGCTATCGCCCTGAATTAGCAGCTGGCGGCGGATATGCTCATTTAAAATTTGTCGATACGCAGGATCCTTATCAGGAAACAGGACACAATGCTTTATTCATTGGTCCGGATGGACAATTATGGAGTTCCTGTCACTACTTTATGTATGAGAAGAGGCCATACCCATACAGTCAAACATTTGAACCATGGGAAAAAACACCACAAATGGGTATTGAGCCTGTGTATTTTAAAGATGGAGTGTTTTATATAAAAGGGCCAACTTGGACTGAACAAATTGTAAAATATTAAATTAACCTAAAGCAGGACTTTTCTAATAGAAATATCAATGCTTTAATATCAAAAAATAAAACATCGCTTTATGGAAAAAAGATACCTGAAACATCTAATCGGCATTTTTATTTTACTGATCGCTACTATATACCTTCATGCAGAAGACGGACATGGTCTTTGGCTTCGCACTAAAAAAGCAATACCTGTAAATATTATTTGTTCTAAAAGTTCTGCAACATTAAACATTGCAAAAAATGAACTGCAGCAAGGATGGATCGGAAAAGCAGGATCATCCGTTACACTTACTTTGAAAAATGATAAAGTAATAAAAGGAGATGGTTATAAATTAAATGAAAATAGTATTCAGGCAAATACTGAAATTGGCATTTTGTATGGTGTATATGATTTGTTACGCCGCCAGCAAACAAACCAATCCGTTAAGGATGAAATTTGTAATCCATCTTATGAATTGCGAATTTTAAATCACTGGGATAATCTTGACGGAACAATTGAAAGAGGTTATGCCGGTCATTCCATATTCTGGCGAAAAGACAACCCTTTCGTTGTTACAGAAAATGATAAATTACTTTGGCAGGAATATGCCAGGGCCAATGCTTCTGTTGGTATTAACGGATCTGTTTTGGATAATGTGAATTCTTCGCCTGAAATGCTGTCAGCTAATTATCTGAACAGAGTAAAAGCCATTGCAGAAGTACTCAGACCATTTGGCGTAAAAACTTATTTGTCTGTAAAATTCTCTTCCCCTTCATTAGTTGGCGGATTAAAAACTTCTGATCCATTAGATCGTGACGTAATCAACTTCTGGAAAGAAAAAGTAAAAGAAATTTACAGCCTTATACCCGATTTTGGCGGCTTCTTAATCAAAGCCAGTAGTGAAGGACAACCCGGTCCGCAAGATTACGGCCGCACACATGCAGATGGCGCCAATATGCTTGCTGATGCATTAAAGCCTTATAATGGCATCGTTATGTGGCGTGCTTTCGTTTATAGCCCGAACGATAAAGATAGGGCAAAACAGGCTTACAATGAATTTGTACCGTTAGATGGGCAATTCAGAGATAATGTTATTATACAAGTAAAAAATGGCCCGGTAGATTTTCAACCGAGAGAACCATTTAGTCCGCTTTTTGGCGCATTGAAAAAAACACCAGTCATGCCCGAATTTCAAATCACTCAAGAATATCTCGGTCACAGCATTCATCTTGTATTCCTATCACCTATGTGGGAAGAATGTCTTCAAAGCGATACTTATAAGGAAGGTGTGGGAAGTACAGTTGCTAGTTGTACTGATGGAACATTACATCCCCAAAAACATTCAGCCATTGCAGGTGTATCTAATATTGGTTTAGACAGTAACTGGTGCGGACACGATTTCGCGCAATCCAATTGGTATGCATTCGGGCGTTTGGCCTGGAATAATAAATTGAAAAGCGATCAGATAGCTGATGAATGGCTTAAGCTTACTTTTTACGATGCGCTATCTCCAAAATCAGGCACAGTTAATTATAACAGAGATTGGAACAATATTTTTCTAAACCCAGTTAAGAAAATGATGCTTGACAGCAGAGAAGCAGCTGTTAATTATATGACTCCGCTTGGTTTGCATCATATCATGTCTGCAAATGAACATTATGGTCCCGGTCCTTGGTGGGCTCCTCCTAGAATGAGAGCAGACTGGACCCCGCCTTATTATCACAGAGCAGATAGTTTGGGCATTGGTTTTGATCGAACTAAAAATGGAAGTAATGCAGTAAACCAATATAATGAACCATTGGCATCGCAATTAGATGATCCCAACAAATGTCCCGATATCTTCCTGTTATGGTTTCATCATCTGCCCTGGAATTTCACAATGAAGAGTGGCCGAACTTTGTGGGATGACCTCTGTTATCATTACGATAAAGGAGTACAACAGGTTCGTGAGTTTCAAAAAGTATGGGATAAAACGCAACCTTATGTAGATTCAGAAAGATTTGCACAGATTCAAAAAAAATTGCGCAGCCAAACTGCAAATGCTGTGTTATGGAAAGATGCCTGTCTCCTATATTTTCAACAATTCAATCATATGCTTATTCCTTACGACCTGGAACGTCCTGTAAATAATCTGGATGAGATCATTACAAACGACATGAGAAGAAGGAAATAATGCGAATTTTAAAAGGCTACATTATTTCATAATGAGTTTATAAGTAGCTGACAACTTAAGCACATGTTGTTATAAGATTCGTTCGATAGAATATTTGTAATTATATTTATTTTTTTGAAAGCTATAACATGAATCACGAAGCAGAAGTTACGATTTACGACATAGCAGCCAAACTAAACCTCAGCATCGCAACAGTAAGCAGAGCTTTAAGAGATGATCCTGCCGTTAAATCAAAGACTAAAAAAAGGGTCTTGGAAATGGCAGAGTCACTGCATTATCGTACAAACAATTTTGCCAGAAGTTTAAGGGTAAAGAATACACAAACCATTGGTGTGATCATTCCCAAACTCAACAGTTATTTTATGTCATCTGTCATTTCAGGAATTGAAAGTATTACAACCAAAGAAAGCTATGGGCTCATCATCAGCCAATCTGCAGAATCAGGTGATAATGAGATCAGAAACGTAAAGACCATGTTCAATAACAGAGTGGATGGATTACTCGTATCATTGGCTTATGAATCCGAGAATGTCAAACACTTTGAACCATTCCGAAGAAAACATATTCCTGTTATCTTCTTTGACAGAACATTTGAGGATAGCCATTATCTAAATATTCAAATTGATAACCGGAAAGCAGCCTACAAAATAACAGAACATCTTATTCAACAAGGATGCAAAAAAATTGCACATATTACCGGTTCATTGAAAAGAGATGTTTTTTCTGAAAGATTTATGGGACTAAAAATGGCTTTGAAAGATCATAAAATAACTTTTAACGAAGACCACCTTTTCTCTACTAAAAATAGTATAGATGATGGTGCAGCTGTAGCAAAAAAGATCTTACAAATGAAACATTTACCTGATGCGGTCTTTGCTGCTGAGGATGATTGTGCAGTAGGTTGTTTACTGGAATTAAAAAAAGCAGGACTAAAAATTCCTGATGATATTGCAATAGCCGGATTCAATAACGATCCTATTTCCACAGTAGTCGAACCAAATCTTACTACAATTAACTACCCGGGGTTTGATATGGGTGTAATTGCTGCAAGAACTTTGATCAACTCGATAAAAGATAAAAAAACTAATTTTCAGGAGAACTCTATTATACTTGCTACTGAACTTCTAGTAAGGGGTTCATCGTTGAAAAGTTCAATTCATTCAAAATGAACTAAACCTTTTAATTACATCTCTACCATTGCTTTGATCACCGCATTTGCAGGATCAAGCCAGCTTGCAAAATCAGCTTTGACCTGCCCAAAACTAACTCGATGAGTGATATAATTGGTTGGAATGACCAATCCCTTTTTCATTGAGTCAGCTACATGGATAAAATCTTCACTTGTTGCATTTCGGCTACTCATCAATGTTGCTTCTCTTTTATGAAACTCAGGATGGCTGAATGAGATCTCATTTTTCTGCAACCCGATCAATACAAACCTTGCAGCATGCGACATATATTTAAATGCATTATTAATTGCTTTTAGATTTCCGGTACAGTCAATTACTACTGTGGGCATATCACCATTTGTAATTGTTCTTAATTGTTCTTCAACATCCAATGACGTTGCATTGATAGTAAATTCCACTTTAAGTTTATCCTTACAGAATTGCAATCGTTGCTCATTTATATCCAATGCGATCACATGCGCACCTGCAATGCGGGCAAATTCCATGGTTCCCAATCCTATCGGGCCGGCTCCTATTACTAATACAAATTCGCCTGGCTTTACTGCAGCTCTTCTTACACCATGCGCTCCGATGGCTAAGGGTTCTACCAATGCCAACTCATCATCGCTTAATCCCTGACCATGAATTAATGAATAAGTTGGTACGGCGAGATACTCGCGCATTCCCCCATCCACATGAACACCGCAGACTTTAATAGATGCACAACAATTATTTAATCCGTTTCTGCATGCAATACATTTTCCACAATAAAAATATGGGCTGATGGTGACAGACTCTCCTATTTTAAATCCACTGTTTGCTTGTGTTTCAACAATTTCTGCTGCTATTTCATGTCCGAGTATTCTTGGATAAGTAAAAAAAGGTTGGGTTCCTTCATAAGCATGCAGATCAGTTCCGCAAATACCAATACGCTTTATTTTTAAAAGACTGTAATCTTTAGGAACCTCAGGCTTACTAATATCTTTATATTCAAATTCTCCCGGTGTAGTACAAATCAATGCTTTCATAGATCATCTTTTATATCGAATTCATTCAAAATTTATCCAGTAACCCTTTGTCGATCATCGCAGCCCAAAAATTTTTGGGTACTTCCTTAGTAGCCATATCAATGTTTTTTTTCACATTCGCCGGTTTGGAAGTATTTAATGCAACACTTTTAACTCCTGGAATATTAAATCCGTAATTAAAACATGCTTCTGCAGGCTCTATATTAAATTGTTTACAAAGTGAGAAGAATGCATCCCGCCATTTGTATAAAGCAAGCCCTTCTGCTTTTGTTTTATCTACTTCTTTATAATTATAAAAATCACTTCCTATTAAGAACCCACCATTAAACACAGCGGAATTAATAACAGTAACACCCTTATCATTCAATTCAGCGATGAACTCAATTAACTGCGCAGGATGACTATGAAGAGTTAGACTATTGGCAACCATTACCCAATCTAATGACACATCACGGGAAATACGCTGTATCAGTCTCCACTCTTTAGAACCAACACCGATTGACTTAACCTTACCTTTTGCTTTCAATTCATGCAAAGCACGATATGCTTCTAAGATTTCATTGTATAATTTCTCCTCTTCATCCTTGTTTTTTGCAGCTACCATGTATTCATCTGGATCGTGAACAGATACAAACTGTGACTGATAATTTCCAAGCAATTTATTGCCCTGCTCAAAACAATCTAGGATACCCTGATAGCTTATTTTTTGTACGGCATCGTTTGCAATATCTTTCCAGACTCCTTTTTCAAAACTTGCTTCCGGTGTTGTTAATGCTGTTTGATACCACCCCAATTTATTACTGATCAATACCGCATCAGGTTTTACATGTAAGTCTTGCAAACATTTGCCCAATGTCTCCAAAGCCAATCCTGCACCATATTTACCGGCGCTGTCGAACATTGGAATGCCAGGTGAGTAAGTAATGCTTTCTCTTACAATGGCCAACTTGGTTTCGTAAGGTATGGCCTGATATAAATTGCCGAGACAACTCGTACCGAAAATGACTTGAGGTAATTGTATTGTATTTTGGGGAATAGAAGTCATTCGTTAATTCAAATTATAAATGATAAAACCGAGCCGCGTTTTTTCCAAAGAATAAAGCCTTTTCATTCTCAGAAAAAGAAGAAAAATAATCTTTCACTATGCCGATTGTCTCGTCGTAAGACGCTGCCACCTGACAAACAGGCCAGTCACTTCCAAACATGATTCTATTCATCCCGAATGCATCAACCACAGCATCTAAATAAGGTTTAAAATCTTCTTTCTTCCACTCATGATATTTGGCTTCAGTTACCATACCGCTTATTTTGCAATACACATTATCAAACTGAGAGATCATCCTAATGTCTCTCTTCCATTCTTCTACCAATCCTGCTTTGATATAAGGTTTTGCAATATGATCGATCACAAATAATTGATTGGGAAATTTTTTCACCAAATGGAAAGCAGCAAGTAAATGTTTGGGGAAGATGAGTAGATCGTATGTAAAATTAAATTCACTCAATGCAGCAATGCCTCGTATAAAATCCTGCTGCAACATAAATGCAGGCTCCTGATTTTGCAGCACATGCCTGAATCCTTTGATCGTACCAAATTGTGCAAAATGAGCCAACCTGTCTTTAATATGATCTGCCCGCAGGTCTGCCCAGCCAACAATTCCTTTAATGAAAGAATGTTCTTTTGCAAGCCCTAATAGGAAATCAGTTTCTTTTTCTGACTGATCAGCCTCAACAGCAATTGTTCCTTCTATTTTATTTTTTTGTAAAAAGGGGAGCAGATCTGCGGGTAAATAATTATGCCTTATCGAAGCCATTTCATCATCGATCCAATCATGTTTTACATGATGATACTGCCAGAAATGTTGGTGTGCATCAATAAAGTCTGACATCGTTCTATGGATTTAATGCAAAAATTTGCTTCATCAATAACCATTTTTCTCCCGGCTTGGCAAAAGGCATGGACTGTTGAAATTTCCACATCAATTGTTCCCACTGCTGCACTTTTGGATTTGCTGCATCCATCGCAGATTTCTTTTCAAAGCTAAAACTATCATCTACTTCCATGATCATGAACATGCGATTACTGATACGATAGATTTCCATATTCACAACGCCTGTATCTACAATACTTTGCTTGATCTCAGGCCAACCGTTTCCTGCACTATGCCAATGCTCATACTCTGCTACCAGCTGCGGGTCATCCACCAGATCAACTGCTAAACAATATCTTTTCATGAGAAGAATTTTTTATGGTAAAACTTAATACCCGTCTTTATCAATTTTATATCCGCTTCTGCCAAATACAGCTATTACTGCAAAACATATCAATGGAACAATATATCCCAATTGAATGTTCCCTGTCGCATCACTAATGTATCCAAATACTCTGGGTAGTATTGCTCCGCCAACAATTGACATAATTATCAAACTACTTGCGTATTCCGTATCGCCACCCAATGATTTAATGCCCAATGAAAAAATGGTCGGGAACATGATTGACATAAAAAAACAAATGGCTATTACTGCATACACCGTGATCATTCCATGTGCCAAAACAGCAACCATGCATAATGAGATATTTATCACAGCATAAACTGCAAGCAATGTTTGTGGTTGTATGAATTTCATCAAAAATGTTCCTAAAAATCTTCCGATCAAAAATGCAATACCACATGCCCCAAGATAATCGGCCGCTTGTATTTGTGAGATCCCGGCTGATTTAGTGGCATATAAAATAAACAAACTGAACACGGATACCTGTGCTCCTACATAAAAGAACTGTGCAATAACGCCCCATGTTAAATGCTTATGCCGAAAAGCATGAAAAATGCTTTTTCCTTGTTCCTGCTTATCATTATTTTGAATGGAAGGGAGATGTGTAAATGCAAATACAATTGCAATTAAAAGCAATATGGTTCCTAAAATAAAATAAGGCAGTTTAACAGATGATGCTTCAGAAGCCAATGCAAACCTACGTGCAGTGTCAGTCATCCCATTTAATTCCGCATCAGAAAAACCTTTGGTAAGAATGATCCTTGCCCCGATCACGGGCGCCATGGCGGCAGCTAATCCATTGAATGATTGAGAAAAATTTAGCCGTTGTGTGGATGTTTCCGGATCACCTAATGATGAAGCATAAGGATTTGCTGCTGTTTCCAGTATGGTAAGTCCGCATGCAATAACAAATAAGGCTATCAAAAAGAAATTATACGCTTGTGTGTTGGCTGCAGGAATAAATAAGAATGATCCGATAGCAAATAATAATAGCCCTACAATGATGCCGATCTTATAGCCATACTTTTTTAAAATAAACCCCGCTGGCAAAGCCATTACAAAATAGGCAATGAAAACAGAAGAATCAATTAAAGTAGCCTGCACTGTTGTTAAAGTAAAAGACTTTTTTAAATGAGGTATTAAGATAGGATCCAGATTATGCGCAAATCCCCATAAAAAAAATAATGAAGTGATCAATATAAATGCAAACCGATAGGATTTGTTGGTTAGTGATTTTGTTTTCATGAATTAAATAATAACAATATTATACAGTTTTTAATTTCAAATCAATTTGCATTTTGCTTAGCGTTTACCTTAAAATATTCATAAAATACCATGGATATATCCATCTTATTTCATCTTCTAATTTTTAAAGGATAAAGGTTAAACTAAATTTGCAAATTCTATCATGATACAATGCTACGAGAACTATCATTTGCTTGTATGATATCCTCTATACCTAACATGGCAGCCATATTTGTTATACTAATTGCTAAAGTAAAACAGTTTAATTTAATAAACGTAAGCATTACACTTATTTTATTAAAATATATTTTCCCCGAGAAATCAACAGGATCAATACCTTGTTGTTGAAGCTATTATATTAGAAAAGGCAATCCTCTTCGGCTGGTTCATTAAAAAAGGAAGATAGAATGGATCTTACTTTTATATAGCAAATCATACAGCGTGTCAATTATCAGTGATAACTGTTAAAGAAATAGTTCCTCCCTGAAATCCTTTTAACAGCAATGTATAGTTTTTACCGGTAGTAGCATCTATTGATGGCAAACTCGTGATTAAAGTAGAGGTTCCGGAAATAACAGCAGAAACGCTGAATGGCCCCGGATCAAAAGCAGTATATGCCGCTAAATATGAATTGGAATTCTGATCGTTAAAACTGCGAGCCGAAAATAGTTTTGTGGAACCTGCTCTCAAAATATCAACAGCGTTGTCTCCGTTTACAAAATTAAAGAATCGAATATTCACTTTCCCAGATGCCGGTGCTGTTCTGTCATCCACAACAACAGCACCATTCACTTTAGCTAAGCTGTCAAATACAAATATGGAATTATAAGAATCAGTATTTAAGAAAATATTCCCACTGATACTTGCAGTGCTGGAACCAGTTGGTGCAACGGCCACGCTAATATTCCCGTCTGTTGCTTTAATATAATTGCTAGAAGCACCATACCCAACACCTCCAACAAGCAATGCATTATTTACATACAGATCAAATGCCGAAGAGTTGGGTGAGAGGTTCACTAAACGAAGATTGGCCGTTGTTCCTGCACTATCTTTTTTACAAGAATATATCCCCAGTGATACAATTGCAATAAATACTAGCGTTATTTTTTTCATATTGATTCAATTAAAGCAAAGATTCATAAAAACCATCTGAAAAATACAGTATTTTTTACATAAAATGATTTACAAAATAAGCTGCATCATTGCTTACAATTTCATGGTTCTACTGCATTATGTATATCCCATGAATAGTTATTAATGATCAGAAAACGAACTTTTGTTTAAACATCGATTCTTTGATGTAAGAACTAATTAAAGTTTTGCCATATCAACACTCTTATCAAACTGATGTTATGATTCCGGTGAACAACTCTTCTGTAAATGGCCTGCCTTTACAAGGAAGGTTACCTCTTGTCATTTTTATCAGTTTTCCTATATAAAAAATCATTTGGCATCACCCTTTCTTCTTAAATTTATTGTCAAAATTATTACATATGAAAAATACTTTTTTCGGGAAGACTTTCTATGCACTATTAATTCCCGCCCTCATTATTTTATCTTCTGCAAATGTTGCAGACAAAGCTAATTTCTCCGGCAATTGGAAATTAGATGAATCCAAAAGTGATCTTGGAGATTTTGGTGGCTTTGCTGCCCGTACTATTAAGGCAGAACAAAAAGCGGATGCTATTACTATTGCTTCAACCATACCTGGTTTTAATGGCGGCGATCCTGTTACCACAACAGTTTCACTCAGTTATGATGGTAAGGTAACCGAGTCTGAAGGCTTTGCTGGATCAAAAAGAAAATCCACAGCCAAATGGTCCGAAGATGGCCTAACACTTACAATCAGTAATACTATAAGTTTTGAAAGAGACGGTCAGACAAATGAATTTAAATCAACGGAAACCTGGACAATAACAAAAGATGGCCTACTTTCTGTTATAACAAATTCCTCCTCACCAATGGGGGAAAGAACAACAAAAGCTATCTACAGTAAATAAAAGTAAAAGTAATTAATCCGTCACAGTGGCTCATGCGAATATGAACTGCAGTGGCGGATTATTTTTTACATATCCTTAATCATCTGAAATGAGGTTAGATATTTTTAGGAGAATCGTATATTTTTTATTGGTCATCTGATCAAAACAATAGTGCCTTTTCTGATTATGGTATTCCCGAGATAATCGATCCCTTCTGTCATATACAAATAGGTACCGCTCTGCTGCTGAGTGCCGTTAATATTTCCATCCCAACCTTTATTGAATTCATTCGTGCTAAAAATCATTTGCCCCCAACGATTGTAAATGCGGAAATAGTGCAGCGTTGTTATGCCGATAGGGATAGGTTTAATGATATCATTGAGTCCATCACCATTAGGCGTAAATGCATTGGGTACCAGGAAATCCGGCTCACTTTTATAATTACGTAAAAGAATATAATCAACACCGGAACATCCACTGCTGTTTGTTACTGTCACTTTGTAGTTTACAAAATCAATGCCTGCCCCTAAAGTTGCAATGGGATTGGCAATGAATGAATTATTTAAACCTGTTGCAGGATACCATAAAAAGGAATGAATATTGCTGTCATTCACCAATGCATTTAATTGCAAAGGCTGATTGACAAGAACCGATGTATCATGTCCTGCATTCACAATAATTGCTGGGCTAACTGTCACATTAAAAGTATCGATCCATAAATTTGGACAATCCTCATTTTGAATAGCCAATAAATATCTTGTTGAACTTGAAGGTGCTGCCTGTGCAGTAACTGTAAATGGAGTTGATGTAATCGTTCTGGAATTAGGGTCGTATAATGAGTTATAGTTTAGCCATGCATAACTGCTGCCCTTAAAGATGTTCGCTTTCAAAATTGCTTTATCCCCAAAGCAGATTGTAATGTCCTGCGGCATTAATACAGCCTGCGGAAATAATGCATTGTAAATATTTACTTGTGCTGCTTTACTGGTATCCGCGGCACAACCGGAGCTTGCTACAATTGTTCTGAATTTAGTAGCAACATTTATATTGTTAACATTAAAAAAAGTATCTGTATTGGGCGGATTAAGATCCTTCCATACAATACTATCTGTTGAAAATTGCCAGTTTACAATATTTCCCATAGAGCCGTTTATATTTAAAGTGGCTCCCTTATTCTGTCCCTGACAAATATTCAATGTCGTTGGGCTGATAACTCCTGCTTTGCTAAACGCGTTAACTTTTATCAATGCACTTGTTGAAGAATCAATACTGCAATCACTCCCATATTGAACAAGTGCTCTATAGGTAGTTGTTTGTTTCAGATTTTTGACGACTAAAAAACTGTCTCTGCTGCTATTGTTAGTCATCCAATTACTTCCATCAGTTGTCCATAACCATTTCACTAAATTTCCTCGGTTACCTGTTAAAACAATTTTGCTGGAATTATTGTCAATACAAACAGAATTACCGCCCGACAATACTCCTGCAATTGTTGCTGAACTGGTTACTACATTCAATGCTGCTTTAAGGTCTGCACAACTGTTTACTTCATGAACCGAAATAGTTCCGCCGCCTGCTGTTTCAGGGATTACTTTTAAAACATTCAGGGAATCCAGAACTTTTTTCCAACCGTTAGGAATGGTCCATATATATGTTGCATCGGACAAAGCGGGAACAGAATATGTAATAGTCCCATTTTGGCAAGCAGCTATAGGCCCGCTGATCTTTAACCCACTGCAATCATTTCTGATGGCAAAATAAGCATAGGCAAAATGGCCTGAAGGAATACAATTATCAGCTTCAAATGTGAGTGTTACCTGCTGTCCTCTGTAAGGTGAAAGATTAAAAGTAACTTCTGTCCAACCCTTTGTCCAAACACGATATGCGTTGATAGGTCCTGTTACATTTGAATTTGGCGAAATAACCGGGCTCGGTGAAAATCCTTGTCTATACGCTGCTGCTGAATCCAAATCATTATTCGAACCTGAAGTTGGCAAAAAATACGATGGAGAAGCGCAGATAATGACTCCAGACTTTGTTTCAACAATGGCCCTTGCCAAAGGTTGTTGGTTCGAAGCATGGGTGCCATTTTCTAATACCATCGCATAAGCATAGGTGATGGTATAAGGAGTATCTACATTGCCGGCAGGTACATTGATCACATACTTGACACCCCTGACAAGACCATGACCCAATTCACTACCATAGGTAACTGTTGTGCTGCCTAGCCGCACAGAATTCGTATATTGATAACCATTGATTTTAGGAATGATCGGAAAACCGCCAAACGTATCAATACCATTAGTATTTGAAACCTGCATGCCTGGTGTTCCGGTATTCGATTCCGGAAAGGAAACAGATCCTATGGTACCTGCTGGCGCAGCTATCAGCGAATCAAATATTTTAACAACTCTTATTTCGTTTACAAATGTTCCGGTAAATGCGCTCCAGTGTGTAAGGTCTCCGGTGGCAAAATTAATATTCAATGGACAGGGCTGAGATTGAGAGAAACTACTAGTAATTGAAGCAGTAAAACAAAGCAGTAACAATATTTTTTTTAACCTTTCCATTTTCACTTAAAGCCCATTTTTAACAGTGGTTGGACTTCTTTAATCAGAGATCATGTAATTACTCATTCAATAATAAAATGTGTAAATAGCCTATCACAATTCCCAAGTATACACATACTTATATTTCAGGTATTTTGATGATGTAAAAGTAGGAATAAAAAGATGTATAGGTTGTTAGGTTTATAGGCCTGAGGCAGGCCTTAAAAGACCATACGAAAAATTTTCATTTTATCCCTTCCATGAAAAAAATGATTTGTCGCGATAAAGTTTAAAACAGTTAGGACCTTTCCTACACAACATTTATTTCAAACGATCCCTTCCATTAGAATTGATCCATAGCTGTATTCCATATCCACCAATAAATAAGGTTTGATAATCCTTCATTCACCATAAATCAGCCATGTTTTGGCCTAGTAAAACTAATGTAACTATACACCTGATCCCTGACAGATCCTACCCCGCTTCTTCCTTAAACCTTATTTAATCTAACCCTACCTCGTGGATCATCCGAGTCTTATATATGTCGGGTTATACTCGGATCATACTCGGGTCATACTCGGGTTATCTCCGAATCAGTCAGGGCTCAGGTATAGCTGAAAGTGGGCTAAACAATAAAGAAAAACGGCTTTAAGGATAGTTCAGGTAGTTTTTGGCATGAAATGACATTCTCTTAAGGTCTGATGCTTTTAGAACACTAAAAAAGGCAACCCTTTTAAGGATTGCCTTTTTGGTAGTAGTGTCGGGAAGACAGGATTCGAACCTGCGACCACCTGGTCCCAAACCAGGTGCGCTACCGGCCTGCGCTACTTCCCGATTCATCCACAATTGCCTTGGCGAAGGTGGATTATTTTTCATCCATCCACCTTTGCTAAAACTTCGGTGGATTAAGCGGTGAGGGAGGGATTCGAACCCTCGGTACAGTTTAACCCGTACGGCAGTTTAGCAAACTACTGGTTTGAGCCACTCACCCACCTCACCTCAGTGGATTACCTCTTTATATTGAGGGCTGCAAAAATAGGGAGACGACGTGTAAAATCCTAAAAAATAAAAATCTAAATCCTATATTTTTTATTTACAGAATTTAGATTCAAAATATTGTTTATGGAACTGCCTTACATAGCAGCCAACTGAACTTTCTGCGTTAACTCCATCACATTCTCCCGGAAGATAGAATCTGTGTCCATCAAATCCTTTACGGTTTGACAGGAATGTATCACCGTGGTATGGTCTCTGCCTCCAAAATGTTCGCCAATTGTTTTTAAAGAATTTTTGGTGAATGCTTTGGCCAGATACATGGTGATTTGTCTTGCCTGTACGATCTCTCTCTTTCTTGTCTTATGCAATAATCTTTCATAAGGCACGGCAAAATATTCGCAAACCATTTTCTGTATGGCTTCGATGGTAATTTCTTTGCTGCTGGTCTTTACAAAATTTCTCAGTACTTTCTTAGCCAGTTCAAGATCGATATCTTTTTTATTGAGAGATGATTGAGCCAATAAAGAGATCAAAGCACCTTCAAGTTCCCTAACATTGGTACTGATATTATATGCAACATATTTCACTACTTCCTTGCTCATGTCTAAACCATCATTCTTCATCTTACGTTCCAGGATCTCGATCCTTGTTTCGTAATCGGGCAATTGAAGGTCGGCACTTAAACCCCAACGGAAACGGCTCAATAATCTTTCCTGCATACCATCCAGATCTTTTGGAGGTTTATCGGAAGTCAATACCAATTGTTTTCCGCTTTGATGTAAATGATTGAAGATGGCGAAGAAAGCATCCTGACTTTTTTCGGCACGACTGAAAAATTGTACATCATCAATGATCAATACATCGATCAATTGATAGAAATGAATAAAATCATTGATCGCATTATTACGACTGTGGTCCTGAAACTGATTAATGAATTTTTCGCTGCTCACATACAATACCACTTTATTGGGATGAAGTCTTTTTACCTCATTTCCTATGGATTGTGCCAGATGTGTTTTTCCTAAACCAACACCACCATAAATGACCAATGGGTTAAATGAATTGGCACCGGGTTTCTCTGCCACTGTTTTTCCTGCACGGCGTGCAACACGATTACAATCGCCTTCTATAAAAGCATCAAAAATATAAATTGGATTTAATTGAGGATCTATTTGCATTTTTTTCAAACCCGGAATTACAAACGGATTTTTAACAGGATTATCTATTACCAAAGGAAAGTTCATTTCGTTATTGCTGAAAGTTTTCATTCCACTTGCAGGAATATCCATACTTCCGTTGCGACCGTTACCGCTGTCAACCATGATACGATATTCTAATCTTGCATCTTTCCCTAATTCTCTTTTTAAAGTTTTGGCTAAAAGATTTACATAATGTTCTTCGAGGTATTCATAAAAAAACTGACTCGGAACCTGTATCAACAAAACATTGTTTTTTAATTCAACGGGATTGATAGGTTCGAACCAAGTTTTAAAATGCTGCCATTCTACAATATCCTTGATAATTTTTAAGCAGTTAGTCCAGACAACTTCAGCGTTTTTTGCCATACAATAATTAAATGACTTTTATAATGAGTTAAGATTATTATACTCTTCGTAATTCTTGTTTTGGTTGCGTAATTTTTAAAAACCTATAATTCCTGATTTCAAAAAATTAATACAGAATGCGAATATGTACACTTTATGTTGAAAAAAAAATTTTTTATTCTCTTGTTTTTTTCCCTATAACAACAGTATGGGCTTCAAACGCCTTTTTCTTTCCCGATCGGGCAAAAGAATAATCCAATCTGCCGAGCTGTA
>CAIKTE010000255.1 GCA_903830285.1 uncultured Chitinophagaceae bacterium
ACTTTGTAAATCATTTAAAATTTTAAAACACAACTAAAAAACAAATAAAATGGCAAAAGAAAGCTTCTTGAGGGATAAACCCCATGTTAACGTTGGTACAATTGGTCACGTGGATCATGGTAAAACAACCTTGACTGCCGCCATTACAATGATCTTATCTAAAAAAGGTATGGGTAATGTGGCAAAGAAATATGATGAAATTGATGGTGCACCCGAAGAAAAAGAACGTGGTATTACTATCAATACTGCACACGTTGAATACCAAACTGCTGCTCGTCACTATGCTCACGTTGACTGTCCGGGTCACGCTGACTATGTAAAGAATATGATTACCGGTGCTGCCCAGATGGACGGTGCTATTTTAGATGTGGCTGCAACTGATGGTCCAATGCCTCAAACAAGAGAACATATTTTGTTAGCTCGTCAGGTAGGTGTTCCACGTATGGTTGTATTCATGAACAAAGTTGATCTGGTGGAAGATCCTGAATTATTGGAATTAGTAGAAATGGAGATCCGTGAATTATTAACTAAGAACGGTTTCGATGGCGATAATACCCCAATCATACAAGGTTCTGCAACAGGTGCAATGGCTGAAGATGCAAAATGGGTTGCAAAAATTGATGAGTTGATGGATGCTGTAGATTCTTACATTCCATTGCCTCCTCGTCCGGTTGATCAACCATTCTTGATGAGTGTGGAAGATGTATTCTCTATCACAGGTCGTGGTACAGTTGCTACAGGTCGTATCGAACGCGGTGTGATCAAAGTGGGTGAAGCTGTAGAAATCGTTGGTTTGATGGATGCTCCTTTGAACTCAACTGTTACAGGTGTTGAAATGTTCAAGAAATTATTGGATCGTGGTGAAGCAGGAGATAATGCAGGTTTATTATTACGTGGTATTGAAAAGAAAGATATCCGTCGTGGTATGGTAATCGTTGCTCCTAAATCAATCACTCCGCATACTGAATTCAAGGGTGAAGTTTATGTGTTGAGCAAAGATGAAGGTGGACGTCACACTCCATTCTTTAATAAATACCGTCCTCAATTCTATTTCCGTACAACAGACGTTACCGGTGAAGTTACTTTACCAGAAGGAACAGAAATGGTAATGCCTGGTGATAATATCAATTTACAGGTTAAATTGATCCAGCCTATCGCAATGGAAAAAGGTTTGAAATTTGCGATACGTGAAGGTGGTAGAACGGTAGGTGCCGGTCAGGTTACAGATATCTTGAAATAATCAAGAACGATCTCTTTTCGCAAGAAAAGAATATAACATACATTCGAAAGTCTTTGGTCAAGAGTTACTAAATTAACTCTGACCGGAGACTTTTGATTCATACGGGCATAGTGCAACGGTAGCATACGGGTCTCCAAAACCTTTGATCTGGGTTCGAATCCTAGTGCCCGTGCGGAGTAATGTTTAGCGGTTTTAAGTTTTAATTGGATTTACCAATAAACAAACAAACCAATAAACTAATAAACCAAATATAAAATGAATAAGATTTCAACGTATTTCAAAGAAAGCTACCACGAGTTGGTAGAAAAAGTTAGTTGGCCTACCTGGTTACAATTACAGCAAAGTACTGTGATCGTTCTGGTAGCAACAGTTATTATTACTGCTATGGTTTGGTTGATGGATTTCAGCAGTAATCAATTGCTGAAATTGATTTATTCACTTTTTAAGTAATTGAGTAATGGAAGTATCATCAGAAGTATTAGATGCAATCGTTGCTCCGCAACCCGATACCAAATGGTATGTATTGCGTGTAGTGAGCGGCAAAGAACGCAAAGTGAAAGAATATCTGGATAAAGATATTCAGCGCAGCGGATGGACAGAAGTGATCAAGCAGGTATTCCTTCCGATGGAGAAAGTATATAAAGTGCAGAACGGTAAAAAAGTAATGCGCGAAAAGAATTATTTCCCCGGGTATGTGATGATGGAAGTATTGGATGGCAAACTGAATGATGATATGGTACAACATATCAGCAATATCAGCAACGTCATGCATTTCCTTACAGATGGCAAGGGCAGCAAGGGAAATATCATTTCATTGCGCAAAAGCGAAGTGAATAAGATGCTGGGTAAAGTGGATGAAATGAATGACCAGGGTGTTACCATCAGCGAACCATTCATAGTTGGAGAAACCATCAAGATCATTGAAGGACCTTTCAACGATTTCAATGGTGTGATCGAGGATGTGAATGACGAAAAGAAAAAATTAAAAGTAACCGTAAAAATATTCGGACGCTCTACTCCTGTAGAATTGAATTATATGCAGGTTGAGAAGATATCATAAAAAAACATTCTTCAAAAAAAGCCATCTTCGATCAAGCGGGGATGGCTTTTTTATTGTACTTTTAATTAATGCAGGAGAGATAGAAATTGGGCTTGATTAGTTATTGCAGGCAAGAAGAAAGTTTATGCGTGTTGCACATGTAATTATTACATACACTAACCCTCAACAAACCGAAAGGCTGATCAGAAAAGCTTTACATCGTGATTTTGATTTTTATATTCATGTAGATGCAAAGTTCCCTATCTCAACACATCAGTATCTTACCGAAATTCCTAATGTATATCTGATCCAAAAAAGAGTGAATGTTCAATGGGCAGCTTATAGCACCATGCAGGCAGTTTTTAATTCGGTACAGGAAATATTGGATTCCGGAAGAGAATATGATTTTATTACTTTAATGAGCGGTCAGGATTATCCGATCAAAACAACTGCTTATATGCAGCAGTTCTATGAAGCAAGAAAAGGAAAACTGCTGATAAAATACCGAGCTTTCGATAGAGAATGGGAAGAAGGGAAAGAACGTATCAGCAAATATTTCTTGACAAATTTTAGATTTAAGGGACAGCATTTTTTCGAAAGATTTCTTAATAAATTAATTCCTAAAAGAATGTTGCCCAATGGAATTAAATTCTATGGCAGTTCCATGTTCTGGGCGCTTTCTCCTGAATCTTTGAGATACATATTGGAGATGATAAAAAATGTAAGGATAAAACGTTTTTTTTATTTCAGCTGGGCACCCGATGAGTTCCTGATTCAAACCATTTTATTGAATTCGCCATTTGCTGCAAATGTGATCAATGAGAATTGTCATTATTATAAACATCTCCCCAATACTCCGAGTCCCAAGAATTTAGCCGTAGAAGATCTTGATGACATCATTGCATCAGACAAGATCTGGGCCAGAAAATTTATCATGAAAAAGAATGTTGAAATTCTGGATAAGATCGATGCCTATATCGATCTTCAAAACGAATCAGTTTCTTAACCCTTAATAGTAGTTCAAATGGCTTATCTGTTAGAATTGATAAACTTTAAAGATAGCAGGGGTAACTTGACCGTATTGGATAATGCAGAACGTTTATTACCCTTTAAAATAAAACGGGTATTTTATATTTATAAAGTGGATGAATCCATTCGTGGCGGGCACAGACATCATGAAACGATCCAGGCAGCAATTTGTATCAATGGAACTTGTGTGGTTTCCAATAATGACGGAGAGAAAAAAGAAGAGTTCTTACTAGACGATCCTTCCAAATGTCTCATTTTGGAAACAAGAGACTGGCATAAAATGTATCAATTTTCAAAGGATGCTATTTTAATTGTATTTGCTTCTACAACCTTTGATTCATCAGACTATATTTTTCAACCTTATCCTGAAGATCTATGATCTCTTATGAAAATCTTGCTAAGGTTAACGAGAGGTACAATGAGACCTTTCAGATAAAATTCAAAACTTTTCTGGAGAAAGGATGGTTTATTCTGGGAGAAGAACTGAAGCAGTTCGAGCAGGATTTTGCTGCTTACGAAGGAATGAAGCATTGTGTTGGTGTTGCCAATGGTTTGGATGCGCTTGAATTGTCCTTGCGGGTTTTGAATTTACCACTAGGGTCCGAAGTCATTGTTCCATCCAATACTTATATCGCGTCCATTTTAGGGATCATTCATGCCGGTCATACACCTGTGCTGGTAGAGCCCGATATTGAAACGTATAATATAAACCCATCACTGATCGAAGCATCCATCACAACGAACACAAAAGCAATCATGCTGGTGCATTTGTATGGTAAATGTTGTGATATGGGTCCCATAAAAACGATCGCATCAAAGTATGGATTATTTATAATAGAAGATTGTGCTCAGGCGCATGATGCACGTTATAAAGGGCAGTTAACAGGAACTTTTGGTGATGTAAATGGTTTTAGTTTTTATCCGAGTAAGAATCTGGGTGCTTTAGGTGATGCGGGTGCTGTTATAACAAACAATGATGCATATGCAGAAGATCTAAAAGGACTAAGGAATTACGGATCTAAAAAGAAGTATTATAATGATACAATTGGGTTAAATAGTCGGTTGGATGATATCCAGGCTTTATTCCTGCAAATAAAGCTTACTGATCTAAAGACCATTACCTCACACAAACGTAAATTGGCGGGACTTTACCTGAAGAATCTGAAGGAAGATTTCATTTTACCTAAGGTGAACGAAGATTTCTTTGATGTCTATCATATATTCAATGTCCGGCATCCCCGCCGTGATGCGGTGAAGCAATTCTTATTAAAACAGGATATTGGATCTGAAATACATTATCCTGTATCTCCTAATAAGCAAAAAGCATTAGAAACCATGTTTGAGAAACAGCCTTTCCCAGTTTCGGAGGAGATCCATGCTACCACACTCAGTCTGCCTTGCTCTCTCTGCCATACAGAAAACGATATTTTGCAGGTAATTGAGGCTTTAAACTCTTTTTAGTTTGATTTTCTCATAGATTTTATTACCTTTGCCGTCCCAAAAAGTTCTTTAGATAAAGAATGATTGATCTTGGGAGTTCTGATAAAGTCGGAACGCTATCACCAATTAAATCGTAAACAATGGCAAAAGAAATCTCCGGCTTCGTGAAGCTGCAGGTGAAAGGCGGTCAAGCCAATCCTGCGCCTCCGGTAGGCCCCGCACTCGGTTCTAAGGGTGTGAACATTATGGAGTTCTGCAAACAATTCAATGCAAGAACTCAGGATAAAATGGGAAAAGTTGTTCCTGTTTTGATCACCGTTTATTCTGACAAGTCTTTCGACTTCGTTATTAAAACTGCACCTGCTGCTATCCAGTTAATGGAAGCTGCAAAAATTCAAAAAGGTTCCAAAGAAAGTAATCGTGCTAAAGTTGGTAAAGTAACATGGCCGCAAGTTGAAGCAATTGCTAAAGACAAAATGCCCGACATGAATTGCTTTACAGTAGAAAGCGCAATGAAAATGGTAGCCGGTACTGCACGCAGTATGGGATTAACACTCGATGGTAAAGCCCCTTGGGAAAATTAATTTATTCACCCGTAAAACTTTTTAAAAATGTCATTGACTAAAAAAAGAAAAGCAGCTGAAGCTAAGGTGGATAAAAATAAAAATTATTCCCTGAAAGAAGCTTCCACATTAGTAAAAGAAATTAACTGTACAAAATTCGACAGTTCTGTTGATTTACATATTCGCTTAGGTGTTGATCCTAAAAAAGCAGATCAGCAAGTACGCGGTACAGTTAGCCTGCCACATGGTACAGGTAAAACAAAAAAAGTATTGGTTTTGTGTACTCCTGATAAAGAAGCAGCTGCAAAAGAAGCAGGCGCTGACTTTGTTGGATTGGACGAATTCATTACAAAGATCGAAGGCGGATGGGTTGAAGTGGATGTTATCATCGCTACACCATCAGTAATGCCTAAGATCGGTAAATTAGGTAAAATATTAGGCCCTCGTAATTTGATGCCAAATCCTAAAACAGGAACAGTAACAAATGATGTCGCTGCTGCTGTTAATGAAGTAAAAGGCGGAAAGATCGCGTTTAAGGTTGATAAAGCCGGTATCGTTCATGCTTCTATTGGTCGCGTATCTTTCGCTGCCGATAAGATCGCTGAAAACAGTACTGAATTATTAAATGCTATCCTCAAATTGAAACCATCTTCTGCAAAAGGTATCTACCTGAAAGCAGTGAGCATGGCCAGCAGTATGAGCCCGGGCATTGCATTAGACACTAAATCAATATCAAACTAAATCCTGGTGATTCCGAATGTTTCGGAAGATGACCCGGGTTTTATAAAAATTTAGTTATGACTAAAGAACAAAAAAACGAAGTGATAGAAGTTCTCAAAGAGAAATTCTCACAATACAATAATTTCTACGTTACAGATACTGAATCTTTAACCGTAGCTCAGATCGGTAAATTACGCCGTGCTTGTTTTGATAAACAAGTGGAAATGAAAGTGGCTAAGAACACTTTGATCAAAAAGGCATTGGAATCTCTGGACGGAGAAAAATATTCAGGCATGTATGAATCACTTCATAATGTAACTGCATTATTGTTCTCTGAAAATCCTAAAGAACCGGCTGTAATTATATCTTCTTTCCGTAAATCTAGCAATGGTGAAAAACCTGTTTTAAAAGCAGCTTTCATCAACGGCGATATTTACAGTGGAGACGGACAATTGAAAGCACTTACCCAGATCAAGACCAAGAATGAATTGATCGGTGAAGTGATCGGCTTATTGCAATCTCCTGCTAAACGTGTATTGGCTGCATTATTGCACCACCACGAAAAGCAAGCAGAAACCGCAGTTGCTGAATAATAACCGGCGTTTAATTATTACCAATAAAACAGCCCAGGCCTGAGGGATAATAAAGGCAAATTTTTTTAAAACATCCGCCGGAGCTCATGCGATGAAGGCGGAAAAAATTTAAACAATATGGCAGACGTAAAAACATTAGCTGAACAATTAGTAGGCTTAACAGTAAAAGAAGTACAGGAATTAGCAGATGTATTGAAATCTCAATACGGAATTGAACCAGCTGCTGCTGCAGTTGTAGTTGCTGCAGGTGGCGATGGTGGCGGTGCTGCTGCTGCTGCTGAACAAACATCTTTCGATGTAATTCTGAAAAGCGGTGGTCCAAGCAAATTAACTGTTGTTAAAATAGTTAAAGAATTAACAGGTCTTGGCTTGAAAGAAGCTAAAGATTTAGTTGATAGCGCTCCAAAAGCAGTAAAAGAAGGCATTTCTAAAGCTGAAGCTGACGATTTAGTAGCTAAGCTGAAAGAAGCCGGTGCTGATGTTGAATTGAAATAATCAGGCTGATTCTTAACATTATAAACCCCACGTTAGTCGTGGGGTTTTATTTTGATTTGATTGCCTAGGTGGGTAAATACCGCAAATAATGTATTGCGCAAAATTTGATTTTGCCATTCCGTTGCATTCCGTACTTTTGCAGTCCTTTTAATTTAGGGCTAATTAGCAGCGGATAGTTCGGTTGTGGCCATTAAATTCCGTACTATCTTTTTTCAGGCATGGAGAATTATAAATTCTCTTCATTTATTTAGCTAAAACCGGTTTTACAAAATACTATGTCAACAACAACATTGAACACCAGGATCAGCTTTGGCAAGACTAAAAACTTAGCTGAAACTCCTGATCTGCTCGACATTCAGTTACAATCTTTCAGAGAATTCTTTCAGTTGGAAACTACGCCCGATAAGCGTAACAACGAAGGTTTATTCCGTGTGTTTAAGGATAATTTTCCTATAACGGACACGCGTAACATCTTCGTACTGGAGTTCCTGGATTATTTCATCGATCCGCCCCGTTATTCTATTGAAGAATGTATGGAACGCGGATTAACCTATGCTGTTCCGTTAAAAGCTAAACTTCGTTTAAGCTGTAACGATGAAGAGCATGTGGATTTCCAAACCATTGTACAGGATGTATTCTTAGGAAACATTCCTTACATGACACCACGCGGTACTTTTGTGGTGAACGGAGCTGAACGTGTTGTTGTATCTCAATTACACCGTTCTCCAGGCGTATTCTTCGGTCAATCCATACATCCAAACGGAACAAAGATCTATTCTGCACGTGTGATCCCTTTCAAAGGTGCATGGATGGAATTTGCTACCGATATCAATAACGTGATGTATGCTTACATCGATCGTAAGAAGAAATTCCCTGTAACTACTTTATTACGTTCTATCGGATTTGAAACCGATAAAGACATTCTCGAATTATTCGGAATGGCTGATGAAGTAAAAGCAGATAAGAAATTATTGAAAAATCATATCGGCAAAAAATTAGCTGCACGTGTATTACGTACATGGGTAGAAGATTTTGTTGATGAAGATACAGGTGAAGTAGTAAGCATTGAGCGTAATGAAATTGTGTTGGAAAGAGATTCTATCTTGGATGAAGAAGCGATCGACACCATTGTTGAAATGGATGTGAAGAGTGTTTTCATTCAGAAAGAAGATGTGGGTGGAGATTACGCGATCATTTATAACACATTGAATAAAGATACTTCGAACAGTGAGTTGGAAGCGGTTCAGCATATCTATCGCCAATTGCGTGGTGCTGATGCCCCTGATAACGAAACTGCACGTGGTATTATCGATAAATTATTCTTCTCCGATAAAAGATATGATCTGGGTGAAGTTGGTCGTTACAAGATCAATAGAAAATTAGGTTTGGATTATCCTTTGGAAAAGAAAGTATTGACCAAACAAGATATCATCGAGATCATCAAATACCTGGTTCGTTTAACCAACGGAAAAGCAGAAATTGATGATATCGATCATTTGAGCAATCGTCGTGTAAGAACTGTGGGTGAACAATTGTATGCTCAATTCGGTGTTGGTTTAGCACGTATGGCTCGTACCATCCGTGAAAGAATGAACGTTCGTGATAATGAAGTATTTACTCCTGTTGATCTGATCAATGCGAGAACATTATCATCAGTAATCAATTCATTCTTCGGTACTTCTCAGTTATCTCAATTCTTAGATCAAACAAATCCGCTTTCCGAGATCACGCACAAACGTCGTATCTCAGCATTAGGGCCCGGAGGTTTGAGCAGAGAAAGAGCAGGCTTTGAAGTTCGTGACGTACACTATTCCCACTACGGTCGTTTGTGTACCATTGAAACACCGGAAGGGCCAAACATTGGTCTGATCTCTACTTTATGCGTTCATGCTACTATCAATGATATGGGTTTCATCGAAACACCTTATCGTAAAGTAGAGAATGGTAAAGTGAACATGAAACAATTAACGTTCTTAAGTGCTGAAGAAGAAGACAGTGCTAAGATCGCTCAAAGTAATTCTCCTTTGAATGAAAAGGGTGAATTTGCGGAAGACAAAGTTGTTTCTCGTCAAACAGGTGATTTTCCTATTCTTGATAAAGAAGAAGTAGAATTCATGGATGTGGCTCCTAACCAGATCGTTGGTTTGAGTGCTTCATTGATTCCATTCTTAGAACATGATGATGCCAACCGTGCATTGATGGGATCAAACATGCAACGTCAGGCTGTTCCATTGATCCGCCCGCAGGTTCCTGTAGTAGGAACTGGTTTGGAAGGAAGAGCTGCACGTGATGCAAGGATCCAGATCCACGCAACAGGAAATGGTATCGTTGAGTTTGTTGATGCAAATGAGATCCATGTTCGTTACGATAGAAATGATACAGATCGTTTGATCAGTTTCGATGATGATCTGCAGGTGTATAAATTAACGAAGTTCATTAAGACCAATCAGGCAACATGTATCAATCTGAACCCTGCTGTGAAGAAAGGACAGAAAGTGAAGAAGGGTGATTTCTTAACGGAAGGTTATGCAACCATTGATGGTGAATTGGCACTCGGTAGAAATTTACAGGTTGCGTTCATGCCTTGGAAGGGTTACAACTTTGAAGATGCGATCGTTATCAATGAAAAAGTTGTTCGTGAAGATCTGTTTACTTCAGTTCATATTGATGAATATGAATTAGAAGTTCGCGATACTAAATTGGGTGAAGAAGAATTAACTCCTGATATACCCAACGTTTCTGAAGAAGCTACAAAAGATCTGGATGAGAACGGTATCATCAGAATAGGTGCAACCATCAAAGAAGGTGATATTTTAATTGGTAAGATCACTCCAAAAGGTGAATCTGATCCAACACCGGAAGAAAAATTGTTGCGTGCCATCTTCGGTGATAAAGCCGGTGATGCGAAAGATGCTTCATTGAAAGCACCAAACGGAACAGAAGGTGTAGTTATCGATAAGAAATTATTCCAACGTGCCAAGAAAGATAAGAATGGTAAGATCCGTGAAAAAGCACAATTGGAAAAAGTTGAAAAAGTACATCAGCAAAATGTGGAAGATGTAAAAGAACAATTGTTAGGTAAACTACAAATTCTTTTAAAAGACAAAGCATCTGCAGGTGTAAGCAACAACTTTGGTGAATCATTGATCGGTAAAGGCGCCAAATTCAATGCAAAGAATTTGTCTGTGATCGATTACCAGAACATCAATCCATTAGGTTGGACTTCTGATAAACATACCGATGATCAGATCAACACTTTATTGCACAACTACAGTATTAAGTATAACGAAGAGTTAGGTAGATATAAGAGAGAGAAATTCAATATTTCCATTGGTGATGAATTACCAGCCGGTGTATTGAAACTTGCTAAAGTGTACCTCGCAGTTAAACGTAAACTGAAAGTGGGTGATAAGATGGCGGGCCG
>CAIKTE010000256.1 GCA_903830285.1 uncultured Chitinophagaceae bacterium
AACATTTAATTCTTCGGGTTCCACATTTTTCATCAGATAACCTTTAGCTCCGAGGCGCAACATTCTGATAATGCTCGATTCGTCACTTTGCATGGAAAGAGCCAGCACTTTTACTTGGGGATAATTTCTGGTGAGCCATTTAGCGGTTTCAAAACCGTCCATTTCGGGCATATTGATATCTAATAATACGATATCGGGGATAAGATGGCTTTGTATCTTTTCTACCAATTCTTTACCATTGCCGGCTTCAAATAAAACAGAATAATTTTCGAAAGATGCGATTAAGCGCGCCAATGCATTACGCATCAGTGTATGATCGTCAGTTACTGCAACCTGGTAAATTTTTTTTGAACTTGCGGACATTGTTTATTCTTCTTTAGGAATGGTTTCTTTGATCAAAGGTAACGTTATTGTTATAGATGTCCCGCTTCCCGGGCTACTGTTGATGATAAATTTAGCTCCTATGAGTTTGGAACGGTTGAGCATGCTTTTTAAGCCCACACCACCGCTGGCAGAAGGTTTATTCTTCTTTTCTTCTACATCAAAACCAACCCCATTATCTTCTACTTTCAAAACAAAGATATCGGCGGGTGTAAATTCCATCTGCACATTTACATGAGTGGCTTTACTGTGTTTTAATGTGTTATTGAGTATTTCCTGAAACATCCTGAAAAGGAAAATCGAGGTTTGACCGTCAAGATTCTTATGATCATCATTGGTAGGCGCAATAAATTCTATCGGCATCAAACCGGTTTTGTTGATGGTATTGATCTCAAATAGAATGGCTTGTTCCAGGCCGATCTGTGAAATACGGTCGGTATGCAAACTCTTGGTAAGATTGGCCAGATCAAGGATGGCCTTATTTAAAATTTCTCTCGATGCAGCGATGGTCTCAAAAGCCGGATGCTCTTTCTTGATACCGGTACTAGCCATAGAGAGCTTCACAACAGAAAGCATTTGGCCCACATTATCATGCAGTTCCTGACTGATGGTCTTTAAAGTTGTCTCCTGAATTTCCAATTGGCTGCGTAATAATTCCTGATCGTATTCTTCTTTTATTTTGATCAGATCTCTTTCATGCCGCTGCTGCCTGCGCTGGTATAAAAGCACGATGCCCACAATAAAGAACACTAATAACAATGCCATTGATGCGCCGATGATCAGGAAAGTTATTATTTCTGTATTCTGAGTCTGCATAAAAAAGCAATACTAAAAAATGAGTACAATAAAATATTCAGTGATTCAAGAATGCTCCCAATTAAAATTAATAGGTGTTTAGGTAAACCGGACATTAAATTGCTTAAACCATAAATGGGATAGGTAAAAGCGTAAAAAAATATTAGAGCCGTACAGATCCAAAACGGGGGCTGTCTCAATAAGTTTACAGAATGCGGCATCAGGAATAATTCGTAAAAATAATAGATACAGCATCCTACTATCAGTAAGCATCCAATAGAATAGGTAAAGGAATTAAATTTATGCATCCCCTGGAAAAAGAACATATTGATCATTACAGCTAATGGGAAAGCCAGCATTAATCCTAATAAAATGTTTTTTGCAGTCTTCTTTTTGATGATCTCTCTTATACTGAAAAAATAAAATATAAATTCAAGGGTAGTAAAAGGATTATAGAGATAATAAGTGGGCGCATGCATTTTCTCGGTTTTCACCATCCATACAGCAGTCAATTCTACAAGAAGAGTAAGCACTAAAAGAAAGGGAAATATTTTTAAATAGATTTCACGGGGCCTTTTTCTGTAAAGGCTATAGAAACCAGCTAATGCACTAAAAAGGATGATATAAATATCAAATGGGATTTTCATTTACATAAAAGTAAGTTGTATTATGATTATAAATAGAAAAAACCCCCGGATCCGGAGGTTTTAATAATATTTTATAATTAATAGAGACTAAATAACCACAAAGCCTTCGGTTCCTCTATCAACAAGTGTAACACCGATCTCAATACTATCAGGAAGGTCGCTTTGTCCGCAGAACGGCGGACATAAGTAACAACAATTATAAGCCAGGATATTGCTTCCTTTTTCTGTAGCAACATAAATGTCTTTGTTCTTGCTGGTGCCATTCGCATTTTCTTTTTGTTTGGTAGCAACCATAACCAATGTTTGTCTGTCGGCATATTCAGGTCTTGGCGCATGTTCCTGATCATAAGCACCAAAATAGAATTTTACACCATCTGCACCATGTGTTTTGGCATGTTCGATAAATTCTTCCAGTTCTTCCACGCTCCACCATGCGCTCAAAGAATCTTCCTTACCGATCCTTTCGCTGTTTTGCACCCATCTTTCCTGTTTGTAATTTCTGATTACGTTATCAACATGTGCTGTGTTTACATAATTTCCAACCTTTAAGGATTTTGTTTCGATAGTTTGCATGGTAAAAGGGATTTTAAATGGATAATTATAATTTACTCCGTAAAACTATTTTCAAACAACAAATGATTTTTGAAAAAAATGGTGAGGCTCAATCAATTATGAATTACTTCAATTCATAAACGGTTAAAAATCCCTTAATTCGGCGTGAAATATCCCTAAAAAAACCGTCTATTAACTGTAATAAAAACCGTAAATACAACGCTTTGAATACCGTCAAAACACGGTGTAAATAGACCGTTAAAACAACGGAAAAAATACCGTTACTTTTTTTGGCCTCAATATTCACTTTTTTAACTGCAACAAAGGATATTAGCGTAAGGGTTAGTATAAGTACCGTTTTTAGAATCCAATATCCTGTTAAACAAGCCCTCCAATTTCCTCAAAAGTTATCCAAAACTGATGGGGAAATTTTGGTTTTTACAGAGCCCGGATTATCAAAAATGGCCATCGCTAATCTGCATCATTTACTCAATGTTATACGATCGAGAAATCTCTAATTTGTTAGGTCGCGCTTTTAAATTGCAAGAACTCCCACGGATCTGATTTTAAAAATAGCAGTTTGTATGCTGAAATTCAACATTATTATTTGGAGATCTGCCCCTATTCTACGGTTATTATTGCCATTTATTACTGGAATACTATTGCAATTCCATTTTAATATGGACTGGAGGATCACATGCTTCGGATGCGCTTTTGCCATAATAATACTATTCGTATATGCATTTCTAAATACTGCATTAAAGTTTAGCTATAGCTGGCTGACTGGTCTAAGCATTCAATTGTTGTTGATTTCCATGGGCATTGGCTTAGGAATTGTCAAACAAACTGCAATGGATAAAAGCCAGATCGCCAATAATAACGACCCTTATCCTTCTATTCTCGCTACCCTGCAAGAGCCACTGATCGAAAAAGCAAAAACATTTAAAGCCCTAGCTTCCATTGAAATGATCAAGAATGACGGATCTACAAGAGCAAGCGGATCAGCCTTATTGTATTTTCAGAAAGACGGTATAAGACCCATGTTGCATTATGGCAGCAGGATCATCATTCACCAATCATTTCAACCCATCAGCAATTCCGGTAATCCGGGAGCTTTCGATTACCAACAATATTGTGCTTTTCAGCATATCTATTATCAGGTGTATTTAACAGGCAAAGGCTATCAGATACTTTCAGGAGATAAGAAAAATTTCTTTGATGAACTAATCTTGAAAATGAGAGCATTTGTGTTGCATTCATTAAGAGCGAATATCAGCCATCCCGATGCTTTGGGTATTGCTGAAGCGCTTTTGATCGGTTACAGAGTAGACTTAGACCAGGATCTAGTTCAGGCATACAGCAATACCGGGGTGGTACATATCATTGCGATCAGTGGTTTGCATATTGCCATGATCTATGGTCTGATCCTGTTTTTCTTGAAGCCATTCCGGGATCGTAAATGGATCAGGTGGTTGAAACCGATGCTGGTGCTGATCGTTATCTGGGGATTTACTTTTATTGCCGGTGCTGCGCCATCGATCATGAGAAGTGCTGTCATGTTCTCATTCATTATCGTAGGAGAAACATTTAGCAAACGCATCAATATTTACAATAACCTGGCTGCATCAGCATTTCTGATCCTCTTGTTCAATCCGTTTAGTTTATGGGACGTTGGCTTTCAGCTCAGTTATGCAGCGGTATTCAGTATCGTTATTTTTTCAAAACATATCAATAACTGGATCTATTTTTCCAATAAAATATTGAAATATATCTGGCAACTATGCGCTGTAACACTGTCTGCACAAATACTGACTTTACCCCTTATCTTATTTTATTTTCACCAGTTCCCCGGACTGTTTCTTTTTACGAATTTGATAGCTGTTCCCTTATCCGGACTGATCCTGTATTTTGAAATATTGCTCTTGATCGTTTCAGCATTTACAAGTATAGCAATACAAGTTGGCAAGGCAACTAGCTTAAGCATTGGCTGGATGAATGATTTTATTCTTAGGATCAACAGTATTCCTGATGCAAGCTGGCAGTTCATTCAGGTCAGTATTTTGCAAACAGTGATCTTATATTTTGCCATTGCGGGATTGGCTTACTGGTTATTGCGAAAACAGTTCCATGCATTGTTTTTATCATTGAGTTCTTTGCTGCTGTTTTTTATGCTTAGGGCTGCTGATATTATACAGAAAGAACAAGCGCAAAAGCTGATCGTATATAATATTCCCAGGCATAAAGCCATGGATATTATGGAAGGAAGAAATTGTCAATTCATCGGCGATAGCATTTTACAGCAAGATGGGTTTCTCTATAATTTTCATTTAAAGCCAAGCAGGATATTGAACAGAGTTAGGGCCGTTACTCAACTTTCGTCCATTAACTATCAACATAGATTGATCAGTTCCTCTCATAGAAAAGTTATTTTGATAGATTCGGTCATCCATCCTTCCATTGTTGATAAAAGAATAAAAGTGGATGCCATTATCCTTTCCCAAAACCCGAAACTCAATATCCGTCAACTGACTGCGTTGTTCGATTGTGATCAGTTTGTATTCGATGCCAGCAATTCTTTGTGGAAAATCAACCAATGGAAAAAAGACTGTGAGAACTTACATTTGCGGCATCATTCCATACCCGAGCAAGGTGCTTTTGTAATGGAGTTGTAACCCCCGGCCCCTAAAGGGGAGTAACAATCATCACCAACTTAAATTACCCATTCAGTGAATGGGGGCATCAATTATGAAAAAAATTCAGTCAGCACTCATCTCCGTTTTTTATAAAGACGGATTAGAACCTATTGCAAAAAAACTACACGACCTGGGTATTACTATTTATTCAACAGGAGGCACGCAAAAGTTTTTGGAAGAAGCAGGAATACCTTGTATAGCTGTTGAAAGTTTAACCGGTTATCCTTCTATTTTAGGGGGACGTGTAAAAACATTGCACCCTGTTTTGTTTGGCGGAATACTAGGCAGAAGATATGAAGCACAGGATCTGTTAGAAATGAAACAGTACAGTATCCCTGAAATTGATCTGGTAATCGTTGACCTTTATCCTTTCGAAGAAACATTGAAAACAACTACTGAAGAAAAATTAATTATAGAGAAGATCGATATTGGTGGTCCTTCGATGATACGTGCAGCAGCCAAGAATTTTAAAGATATAGTGGTGATCGCAGCAAAAGATGATTATACTTCTTTGGGAAATTTATTGAATGAACAAAAAGCTGAAACAAGTATCGAACAACGAAAAGCATTTGCCGCCAAAGCTTTTCAGGTAGTAATGAATTATGATATCGCTATTAATAATTATTTTAATCCCGATAATACAACCACGCAAACCTCATCCATCAAGCAAGTATTGCGTTATGGTGAGAACCCGCATCAATCTGCAGCATTTTATGGCGATCTGAAAGAAATATTCAATCAGTTAAATGGAAAAGAGTTGTCTTATAACAACCTTGTTGATGTGGATGCAGCGGTACAATTGATCCATGAGTTCAATGAATCAAAGGAAAAAGTTTTCGGAATTATCAAACACACCAATGTTTGCGGTATTGCGGCAAGAAGCTCGGTGAAAGACAGTTGGGATGCAGCTTTAGCAGGTGATCCTGAAAGTGCATTTGGCGGTGTATTGGTAAGCAACGGTACCATTGACGCTGCTACAGCCCATGCCATCAACGAGATTTTCTTTGAAGTATTGATCGCAGCAGCGTTTGATGAAGATGCATTGCAAATTTTGAAATCAAAGAAGAACAGGATCCTTCTTCAACTCGCGACTCACGACTCACGATTCACGACTCAAAGAAAGTCATTACTGAACGGAACATTGGTTCAGGATACCGATAAAGGAAATTACAGTGACTGGAAAGAAGTTGGCGGCAGAGAAACTACCGCAACAGAGAAAGAAGATTTAATCTTTGCCAATCTGGTTTGCAAACATTTGAAGAGCAATGCTATTGCATTGATAAAAAATAAGCAATTAGTAGGGAAGGGCTGCGGACAAACATCGCGTATCGATTCCTTGCGTCAGGCAATTGAAAAAGCAAAGCAATTTAATTTTGATCTGACTGCTGCTGTATTAGCAAGCGATGCATTCTTTCCGTTCAATGATTGTGTGCAGATAGCCCATGAAGCGGGCATTGAAGCATTCATTCAGCCCGGCGGTTCTATCAGGGATAAAGACAGTATTCAATATACTGTTGAAAACAAACTGGCCATGGTGATCACAGGCATGCGGCATTTTAAACATTAAGAGAGTTGTAAGTAATAAGTGTTTCATTTACTTACAACTTATTACTTATCACTTATTACTTCTCTTCATATGGCACTCAGCACAAAACAAAAAGCTTATATCGCATTAACTGCTACCAGTATTATTTGGGGTACTACATGGGTTGCGAGTAAGATGGCTGTTTTAAATGCGCCGCCACTGGAGGTTTCAGCCATACGGCAATTTGTGGCGGGATTGATCTACATCGTTTTTTTTACGTTGAAAGGCCAACCTTTGCCTTCAAAAAAACAATGGCCTACTTTATTGGTCATGTCTTTTTTTCTCCTGATCATTGCCAATGGTTTTGCAACCTGGAGCATGAAATATTTATCAAGCGGATTGGCTGCCCTGATCGCAGCACTGTATCCTTTGTTTGTAGTGATCATTGAAATGTTCTTCTTCAAAACAAAAAACACCATAGCAACTTTTATTGGATTGATCCTTGGATTAGCGGGAATTTGTGTGGTATTCTACGACAATGCTTTTCATCATAACAGCGGTGATTATTTATTTGGAGTGATCTTGTCAGTCATTGCAATGCTGTCATGGGGTATCGGCACCATCTTCGTTGCCAGAAATAAATTAGACATCAATCCTTATTATGGCATGGGCTGGCAAATGATGCTGGCAGCTCCATTCATTTATATGATGTCTGTATTCTCAGGAAAAAA
>CAIKTE010000257.1 GCA_903830285.1 uncultured Chitinophagaceae bacterium
GAAGAGATTGAGCCGATGATCAGTGATTCATTAAATGGCGATGATCCTGTATTTGGGAAAAAATACTGCGGAGGTCTTTCTGATTTTTTCGATGCTCATAAACTAAGCATGATCGATCCTGACTCTGATATTGATCTATGCATCATTTATGGAACAGGTGCTGCATTAGCCAATTGGAAGGGAACGCTTGTATATATTGATGTGCCTAAAAATGAGATCCAATATCGGATGCGCGCAGGCAGTATCAATAATATAGGAACTGATAAATCATTAGCCAATGCCCAGATCTATAAGCGATTTTATTTTGTGGACTGGCCTGTTTTGAATGAACACAAAAGGAACTTACTCTCAAAAATCAACTATGTTGTAGATGAACAACGGATCAATGAAATTACCTGGATGAATGGCAATGATTTCAGGGACACATTGAATGAAATGGTAACGCATCCTTTTCGTGCAAGACCATGGTTTGAAGCAGGTGTATGGGGTGGTAACTGGATGAAGCAAAATATTGCAGGACTAAATAAAGATGAAATAAATTATGCATGGTCATTTGAATTGATCACGCCAGAGAATGGCATTGTCATGGAAGGCAATTCCTATTTAATGGAAGTGTCTTTCGAATTTCTTTTATTTTCAGACAATAAAAAACTGTTAGGGAAAGCAGCTGAAAGGTTTGGTGTGGAGTTTCCTATTCGTTTTGATTTTTTAGATACTTATGAGGGGGGAAATCTTTCCATTCAATGCCATCCGCGTACAGATTATATCAGGGAAAAATTTGGTGAAAGCTTTACACAGGACGAAACTTATTATATACTGGATTGTGAACCCGATGCTAAAGTGTATCTCGGTTTTCAGGAAGATATAAATAAGGATGAATTCAAAACCGCCTTGCTGAATGCTCAGCAAAATAATGTAGAGTTACCGATTGAAAAATATGTTCAGAAGCATAATGCACAGAAGCACGATCTATTTCTGATCCCTAATGGTACTATTCATGCATCAGGAAAGAATAATCTGGTACTGGAGATCAGCAGTACGCCCTATATTTTTACATTTAAAATGTATGATTGGTTACGGCTTGACCTGAACGGTCAACCAAGACCCATAAATATTGAGCACGCATTTCATAATTTATATTTTGATAGAAAAGGAGATGCCGTTTCAACGGAATTGATATCTAAACCACAAGTAGAAGAAGAATGGGACAATGGAAGAAAAGTAAAATTGCCAACACATCCCATTCATTTTTATGCAGTGGACAGATATGAATTTGCAGGAAGCATTCAGGTCAATACCAATAACCAATGTCAAATCTGTATGCTTGTACAAGGAGATCGTATTGAAGTTATTACAAATGGAAACTGTCAATCGTTTTGTTATGCTGAAACATTTGTCATCCCTGCTTCAGTTAAAAATTATGAATTAATAAATAAAGGAACTGAACGAGCATTTGTTGTCGTTGCATATGTAAAGGAAGAATGCAGTAATACGAATTGAAATAAGAACTTAGTTAACCTGTCAAATTTAAACGAGCATGCCATGCAAAAAGAAATATCTAATCGTTATATTTCACTCATAACACTTATTGCTGCCTTGGGAGGATTTTTGTTTGGTTTTGATATGGCAGTTGTTAGCGGTATCATTGAGCCACTGAAGTTGGAGTTTGGATTATCGTCTTCACAGGAAGGCCTGTTTGTTTCTTCTGCATTATTAGGTTGCATTGCAGGAGTAGGATTCTCCGGATTCCTGAGTGATAAGATCGGCAGAAAGAAAGTATTGTTTGTTGCTGCATTTTTATTTTTGATCAGCGCATGTGGGTTTTCATCTGCTGCATCTTACCCGGTATTGATCTTCTTTCGAATCATGGCAGGTATGGCTGTGGGTGTGGCTTCAAATATTTCACCATTGTATATTTCTGAGTTGGCTCCTGCAAAAAAGCGGGGAAGTCTGGTTACTTTTTATCAGCTCGCTATTACCATTGGCATTTTAATTGCCTATATCAGTAACCTTTTTTTACAACGCTATGTGTCGGTTCATGTAAATGAAAATAATGTTTTGATGCATTATATGTTTTCAGAACATATTTGGCGAGGCATGTTTCTGGTTGGTTTAATTCCGGCATTACTGTTTTGTTTGTCACTTTTCTTTGTACCGGAAAGCCCCAGATGGTTACTGCAAAATAACTTCGATGAAAAAGCATTGAACATTTTAACTAAAATAAATGGTAAAGAAGAGGGCCTGATTGAATTCAATTCCATTAAAGAGGTGGTCATTTTGAAATCAGGAAAGATCAAAGAATTGCTACGATTACCACTGAATAAATTATTATTTATGGCAATGATACTGACTGCTCTCTCGCAGTTTAGTGGGATCAATGCGGTTATATTTTATGGGCCGACAATTTTAAAGTCAGCCGGCATTGTAACCAGTGATGCATTGTTTTATCAGGTAATACTAGGAGCAGCTAATATGCTTTTTACTTTTATAGCGATCTGGAAAGTAGATACATGGGGGCGTAGACCTCTTTACCTTATGGGCTCTTTATCTGCGGCAATAGCATTGAGCTTAACAGCAACTTGTTTTATGTTAGGTGTACATGGCTGGCCCATGTTGTTTTGCATCATGCTCTTCTTATTATTTTTTGCATTCTCACTGGGGCCATTAAAGTTTGTTATTGCTACGGAAATTTTTCCAACCTATATTAGGGGTACTGCTGTTTCCATTTGTATCATGACAATGTGGGTATCTGATTGGTTCGTTAATCTATTATTCCCGATCCTGAGAGATAGTTTGGGTATTGCTCCTACATTTTTAATTTTCGCTTTCTTTTGTATCCTTTCTTTCATTTATGCTAAAAGAAAGTTATTCGAAACAAAAGGTAAAACTTTAGAAGAGATCAGCATCAGCACACCAGTTTAAATGAATAGATCATAAAATGACAAATCCTTTTATTTTTTAAATTACAATATGAAGAAAATACCACTCTTTATTACTTTGTTGATGGCAGCAATGCAATGTCAATCACAAATGAATATACCCTGGTTGGGTAATGTAAATTGGATCAATGGCTATGCACGTGAGATAAGAGGAGAGAATATCGGCTATACTTCTGTCTATCCAGATTATGCTACAGTTGCCTTACTTACCCGAAATACAGATGGCAATAAAATTATTGAATGGGAAACTGATCCTGTTCCCAAAGAAATCAAAGGAAAATATGTTTATTTCAGCTGGGTTGCTGCCCATTCTTCGGGCACAAGCAGTGGTATCAGAAATTATGATCTCTTTATTGATGATAAAAAGCTGTTGACTTTCACAACGCTACCCAAAAATCAGATGCCTGACTGGACCTATGTTTCGGCAGATAGTTCCAGACTTGTCTTTTTGCATAAGAGACGAGATGCTGCAGACGATTCACATGGGTTGGCTTTTCTGCGATTACCTATCAGTAAAATACATCCGGGATCACCTGTTAGAATCAAAGTGGTAGGGCAATCACAAAACAGTAACGATTGGTACATGACATTCAAGTTTGGTTTTGAAGAAAAAGTTGATATCAAACCCATGCCTTTTATTTTAAAGAACGGAAAGCAACCCATAGCGTTAACAGCCTTGCATTTTGGAAATAATGAGAAGATGAAAGTTGTTGTTGATCATACAAACACTTATTCATTCGAATTGCAAAATGGCATCAACAAATTCGATATACCTATAGATGCTTTAAAAAAGGAAGACAGTGTTTTTATTTCGATTAAATCAGGTAAAAAAATATTGGCCAATAAGTTCCTGCAGTTGCATC
>CAIKTE010000258.1 GCA_903830285.1 uncultured Chitinophagaceae bacterium
ATTAGTGGGTTGGACTGTTAAAAACCTAAAGAAAGGCTTAAGTTCAATATTATCGAGCCACACAGGCAGTGGAGTACTAGTATAGGAGCTCTGTTTTGGATTTATTACCATAATGTTATAGTTTTTAGTTTTGCACGAATCACAAAAAAACGTATGTTCATAATGTTGCCAGCCATATATATTATTGTTAGGTAAAGTAACTATAGGTTCGGCTAGACTACTGTCTACATTACTTAATCCAATTATAACATATTCCGGACCCGGGTCATTTAATCTGTTAAAATTATAATCAAATGATAAAACATAATTTCCACTATCAATTAAACCGATACTACCTGGAACAGTACTTCCTGATAATCTAGTATAAACTTGCTCAAACTCCGAATTTGTTGCCCACATATAAAGAAAATAATTATTATTGCTTTCTTTTTTAATTTGTGGTGAAACGCCACAAGCAACCCAATTACATACATTAGTATAAACTTGCAATGGTACATATTCTTGCATTGGATTTTCATATAACGTTCCCGCAGGATTTGATGAGTTTAGTGTATCAAGTAGAATTTGAGTAAATGATGTTGAATCAAATCCGGGATTTGTATTTAAAGTCATTCCAAAACTCAAACATTTAGGTCCGCATGATAGTTGTGATCTATCTGATCTGAGATTATTGTAACAATTAAGTGTAAAATACCCGCTTATAGTATCCCGTTTTGCTATTTTTATAAAATAATGTTGTCCAATAGTAGTTTGAATTTGAAACATAGAATCAGCAGGTACTTGTAATACAATTAAATTATTTAGACTACTGCAACTGCCTGAATAAAAACTTATACTATCAACAGTAACACCATTATTTTGAGTAGTTGGTAATAATTGCAATCCAAAAAAAGAGGAGTCTGCCATAAATGTGAGCCAATATTCATTACTATTCATATAATAGTTTTGCAAACTATTAAAGTTTGTTAATATAATTGCACTATTACAGTAGTAGCTTCCGGTATTTCCCAAAAGTGGGTCAGAAGTTAAATATTGTGGTGAACCTGTACAATTAGCTGCAAATATAGTATAATAATATTGTGTACATGTATTCAGGTTAGTGTCAGCAAATGCTGTGTCTGTTTGATAGGCTATTACCGTACCATTACCAAAAGGATTTCCGGCAATATAAGTAGTTCCGCTTGCAGGTGTAGCTGTAAGTGAAGCGGATGTACTTCTTACTATCAGATAATGGTCGGCACTTTCCGAAGCTGTAAAAGAGCCGTTAACAGTAGTGTTATTTCGTGTTAAAATTAGATTGCTAGCTTGGGCAGCAGGTATGCCACAATTAAGGTTAACACCGGCAGCAAGTGGCGATGTAGTTAAATAATTATGCGTACAATATAAGGTGTCAGCAGAAAAAATAAAGTAATAATACGTACCTTTACTCAGGTTTGTATCTATAAAAGAGGTTCCAGCCTGATATGCTACCACAACACCATCTCCTATTGTATTGCCGGCAGTGTAAGTAGTCCCTCTAACAGGTGATGCACCTAAAAT
>CAIKTE010000259.1 GCA_903830285.1 uncultured Chitinophagaceae bacterium
CTGTTTTCAATAATAAACGGTAGGGCTTAGGCGCATCTGTAGTAAATGCAAAACCATCAGTATAATAGTCCTGTTCTATCGGATACCAATTGCTTGGATTGATCAATAGCAAAGAGTCTGTTGAACCATCTTTATATTTCACTAAGATCTTTGCATTGATGAATCTGCTCTGCATGTGATTGGTGGTTCCTGCCATCAATAGATAAGCATGAGATGATCTTCCATTAAGAGGAATGGAAATTGTTTTAGGATAATTATCCCATTGCGATGTGTACACAATATTTCTTTCACTAAAAGAAGAAGGGGTAGCAAAAGGAATTTGTTCTAAGAATATTTTATTCTCAACTGCTTTCAGCCTCATGCCACTGTCATTGATATTGGCTTCCGCTAAAGGATAGCACCAATTGCCGATGCCCTGCCATGGGATCTGCATGGCAGTTGAAGTTGGTCTAGGGGATACATATTTATGCTGAAAAATTTGTGTAACTGCATCATTGAAATAAGGCTTCATGACAACAGTCTCGTATTTTTTTGCAGTGTTCTGAATATTCCAGTTGCTGATATTTACTTCTGAACCTGTGCCATCATTCCATTGAATTTTTACAAGATTGGTTCCCATTAGTGCATTAACTGCGGAAACACTTAACTGTAAACTGTCTTTTGATTTAATGCTTATATATTCTTTGAAATTATTAATGAACAGCTGACCCTCTTTTACATGAATGCTGTTATTTTTTATTTTCAATTTTATTGCTGAATTGGATTCTCCGATTTGCGTTATATCAATTGCCTGCTTTATCTCAAATGTTACGGGTGCAAGCCATTCCGCTTCTCCCTGCTTTAACCTTATAAATAAGGAATGAAATCCATTTTTGTTTTTCGTTGGGGTAAAACTCAATGAATGTTCCATATGCTGCAGATCGTTTGCACAGTTTTTGGGATCTACTATATCTGAAAACTTCGCCTTTGGGAAATTGAGCGTTGCAGTTTCGCCGGCTACATAAAAATCTTTACTTTTTATTTTTTCAAATTCATTGCCCGCCCATTCGATTTTTACGGTACAATTCTTTTGTTTACCTATTTCTATTTCTATCATTGGATCACCTATACACCCTTTCATCCAATGCCAGTCACAGTTTTCTCCATTTAGCAATAGCTTGTTTATTTTATCTTTTTTTGCTTTTATCTGTAATGAAATAACAAGAAGCTTATTGAATGATTGGCTGATATAATAAATCGAGCTATTGTCTTTTTCTGAATAATCAAAATCAATATCAGGTATTTTTAGTTTCGCAAATTTCCATCCGGTAGGAAATCCCGGACGAATAATTAATCGATCATGTAATGCATCGGGTAGAATACCGAAAAGCCCTTCCACCAAGGTTCTTGCGGCAATGCCGATAGGGTCGGCAAAGTCTCTGTATAGTTCTCCGCGTATAGCATCATATAAACTTAGCTGCTCAAAATTACCCGGTGCTGCACTCATGTACATGGTTTCCACTACACTGCTTTTCCATAGTTTAAAAGCATTTTCATTTTCATTGCTTTGCCAGAATGCTAAAGCTGTATGTAAATTTTCGGCAAGTACAACATTATTGATGCTCCATGTATAGGGTTGCCAGTTGGTGGTCGACAAAGTATAATAGCCTTCATCTTTTAAACCCAAGGCTCTAACAGGAATATGGGGAATCTGATGGTCTACATATCTCATCAGTTGATATCGTTGTAATGCATCCGTTACATTTTCATCAATGGAATGATAAACGGTCCACAATGCGGCAGAGGGATGTACTAATTGCAAACCCAATAAGTCTTTGTATTCTGCAAATAGGCCTTCATTTTTCAACCATAATTTTTGCTGCATGGCAGTAAAGATCTTCTCGGATTCTTTTTGATAAGGTATAGGATCTTCCCCTATTAATTTTGCCAGTTCCGCAGCTGTTTTATTCGCACGATAATTATAAGCAGATGCATGTGTAACTCCACCGCCACTGTATTGCAAAGCATCGCTTGCCCAGATGGCTGCATATGCATCATACAATCCATCGCCATCAGCATCAAAATTTTTCTTTTCCCATTCAAGGTGCAATTTGAGTAAAGGCCACATTTTTTTTACATAGGCTGTATCTCCTGTATAATTGAAATGATTTAATAATTCATCAACAAATACAAGATTCATATCGTAATGATGCGGACGAATATCACCACCGGGATTCCGGGAAATATAACCATTACTGAACATGGCCGTTCCCAGTTTTTCCAATTGACGGGCATTATGCAACGCAGTATCAAATACGGGATAGGTAAATGGAATATTAGTGATCTGTGATAATGCATAACTGCTGAAATGCTCTCTGGCTCTGTCATGCCAGCCTAGCGGATCAGCTACATAAGGTCCGCGCCATGCATTTAAGCGCATACGCCATGCAACAGCGCCATGCAGATAACTGGGTTCTTCCCAAATAGCATCTGCCGCCAATGCCAATGCACTGCCCAATGGATTGATATATTTATCGGGTGTTTGCAATATAACTCTGTCGGCTATATTTTTTCTGGCAGATTCTGCATCGATAAATATCTTATAAAGTTCATTGTATGAAATGCTGTCATCTTTTTTATCAGGTTTCTGAATTAAACAATAAATACTGTCATTCTTCAAAAGATCAAAAGCAGCAGTAATACAAGATTGTGTGTTTTTTTGTTCTGATGATAATAAAGCAAGTGGGGATTGCTGTTGCAATGCATCAGCGATCTGTAAATTTGTATTCAATGGGAAAACAGCATTCAGCAGTTTGCTGTTATCTTTTGTTGTGACTGTTGTGGTAGGCTTATATTGAATTTCGTAACGTTCTTCCTCACTTAAAGGCTTGGTGAAACCATAAAATAACTGGAAAGCATTTTTGTTGATCTTGAAAATATTGTCTTTACAATATTCCGGCTGCAAATAAAATGATGATTCAGGATCAGCCCCTATATCCCCATCTCTGGAGAATTTTTTACCTGATGCACCACCATAAGCGATCAAAAGTTCTATACTGTTATCAAAGTTCTTTGATTGAATTTTCATGATCATTCCTTCGCTGCCGGAAGTTGCTAATACTGTGATCAAAATAATACCATTACCCAATACTTTGTCTTTCACTTCATACAACATCGCAGCCTGATGATAAATGGTTTTGATGGAATCGCATTCAGTGAGCCATTTGCTTTTATTATTGATGATAAAACCTATTTTACAATTACCGCCCATTCCGGGCATATACAATGCAAATTCAGGCAGGTCTCCTGTTTCAACACGAAAGGCTGTGTTGGTACCATATAAAGCACGGTTAAATTTTCTATGCCCGTTAACTAATAAAAAATCATTGCCTTGTGGTTGATAATGCATGCTTCTTTCAATGCCATGCCAGTATTGTGTTGTATCGGATGATTGCGCAATAGATGATTGAAACAGTATAAAACAATAAACAAAAACAGGTATGATATATTGCTTTTTTTTCAACATCAATTACAGGTTTATTTTTTCTGTGCTGTATACTGTTTTATTTCGATCAGGTTATTGGGAATAGCTTTAGTGTTCCAGTCTTTGTGAATGGCCAAAGCGGCACCGAATGCAGAGGCCTGCGATACTGATGCGGCAAATACTTCCACATCAGGGAAAACATTTGCAAGTAAATTCATGTATACAGTATTTTTTGCAAATCCTCCATCCACAAAAATTCTTTTGATCTCTTTGCTGATCACCAAAGATGTGGCTTTATGTTGCTGCAGAATGATGTCATATATCAATTGGTGATAGGCTTGCTCGTAAGAAATGAAGTCATTTAAATTTCGATCTTGAAACGCTGAATTGTATAATCCTGTTTGTGGGTCTATATTCCCTTTATTCAATAAACCTATAGCTATCATTGCAGTATTAAAGGGTATATTTTTAAAATGGTCAACTGCAACATCAAAATACTCCGCCAATAATTTTGTTTGTTGTTCATGTTCATTTCCTGCAAATAAGCGGGATGCTTTTACCGGTCTATTATTGTACGCCATATAACATAAACAATCTTGTTGTAACTCTTCAGTTGTTAAAGCTTCACTGTTAAATGGATTTAAACTGATACACCAGGTTCCTGTAGAGATTAAAACAAAAGGCTCTGAAAAGCTTGCCAGATATGGAATGAGTGCAGATGAACTATCATGAAGCCCGATACCTGCATTTAGCTGCTTATTATGAATTGAAATAATTGTTGAGGTTGATGAAGGAAGAATAGGCGCAAATTTCGTATCGATCTTTTCATCTATGACCCATTGATGATACTGTTTTTTTTGATAGTCCCACAAAGCTGTGTGACAGCCAATGCTTGTAATATCTGTTGCCGGATGATCTGAGATCAAATAACTGATGTATTGCGGCAAATGAAAAGCGAATGCTGTTTTATCGAATATGTCTGGATACTGATGTTTTAATCTGTATACCTGCAACCCTGAATTTAAACTTTCTAAAACAGGCGAAGCTGTTTCAACAGAGATCTTTTCTTCGCCACCATATTTGCTGTAAAATTGTTGGTGTAATGTTTCGGGATATTTTTTCAGGTAATTATATAATGGCGTTAAAGGCTTGCCATTTTTATCTATATAAACAAAACTTGCTCCGTAGGTTGAAAAGTTTACAGCTTTAATAATAAACCGATCTGATTGAAATGCCTCTTTTAATGTTTGCTTTACCCAATCAGACAATTTTTGAACATCATCACAGGGGTCTCCATCTTCATCTTTTGTTTCTGCAAAATGTGTGGATTCTTCCAGCACGATTGTATAGTCTTCGTCAAACAGAAAAAATTTCTTGTTCGTTTTGCCAATGTCAAAAATCGCTATAACAGGAGTGGGATTCATATTGAAAGCAAATACTTTTTATAGGCCGGTAGCCATTGTTCGTAATCCCCTTTCTTTGATCAGCTGTTCACGTATCTTTTCGTTTCGGAATAATTGTAATGGCTGTAATGCTGCACCTGACTGTAATCTGGCTTCTGCAACAATGGAACGTACATCTGTTCTATAGGCCTGTTGCAGAATTTCCTGTGCTTTGGCAACATCATTATTTTGTTGTGCCGCAACCAATGCTTTTGTATCTACCAATAATGCCTGCGTATAAGCGATCTTGATCGCTTCCACACTTTGCAACAGGTCTTCTAATGGGTCTTTTACGTTGTGAGAAGCATCGATCATCCAGCCCAGGTCTTTTGCATGATTCATTTTCCTTGCATCCATACCTTCCACCAGCTCATTGAAGATCAGGAACAGTTGATAAGGATCAATACTTCCTACTGTCAGATCATCATCCCCATATTTGCTGTCATTAAAATGGAAGCCCCCTAATTTCTTCTCGTTCAGCAATAATGCAACGATCTGTTGAATGTTGGCATTGGGTAAATGATGGCCCAGATCAACCAATGTATATGCTTTTTCTCCCAGTTTACTTGAATAGAGATAGGACTGTCCCCAATCTCCAACGGTCATTGAATAAAAATTAGGCTCAAATGCTTTGTATTCCACAAACATCTTCCAATTATCGGGCAATGCTTTATAGATCTCCTTCAAGCCTTGTAAAGTATTTTCAAAAGCAGTTCTGAAATTCAATTGACCCGGAAAGCAAGAGCCATCTGCCAGCCAAACGGTCAATGAATCGGAACCTAATTCAATTCCATGTTTGATCACTTCTATATTATGATCGATGGCTTGTTGGCGGGTTGCTTTGTCAACATGCTGCAATGAACCGAACTTATAACTGTGTTTTTGATCGGGTTGATCCTGGAATGTATTTGAATTGACTGCATCAAAACGTAATTGAAACTGATCTGCCAAAGCTTTGATGTCTTTTGCATTTTGAGGAATATCCCAGGGAATATGCAATGAGATAGCACCACTTGATCGATTGAGTTGATGTAATAAACCTACATCTTCAATTTTTTCTTCCAATGTTCTCGGTTCTCCGCCTCCTCCAAATCTTCCAAACCTTGTTCCTCCTGTACCTAAGGCCCAGGATGGGATGGCGATCTGAAAGTCTTTTAATTTTTGAATGGTGTCCTGAATATTTGGAATTGTTTCTGCAACAAATTTAAACTGACGTTCATGTTGTGATAATAATTTGCCGTTGAGTTCCTGGATCTTATTCTTATCAAGTATCATAGAAAGGGTGTTTAATTATTTCAATTTTTAAGGTAGATAAAAAACTTCTTTTAGCGGGATGCTGACAGGGCTGTTGTCGTCATTGCTTTGCATGATATCTTTCATGTAAGCCCACCATCTTTGCATGACAGGGTGAGAAGGCAAATTATCCATGGCATTAGGGTCATCCAGTTGTAAGATGCCAAACAAGCTGTTCGTAGTTTCATCTAAAAAAATGCTGTACTCACTGATGCCTGTTTTTTTTAAAAGAGCTTGAAGTTCAGGCCATATTTCGTCGTGTCTCTTTTTATATTCCGACTCAAGTCCTTTATGCAAGAACATTTTGAATGCTATTCTGTTCATTTGTTAACATTTAAAAGGGTTGATAACGATGCAAGCTATCAACCCATGCTTAAAACTAACGAAGCTTGATGATAAAGAAGGGCCAACAGATTAGAAAATCATCAACCCTTCTCTCGATTGCTATACGAAAAGATCTTTATTATCTTAAAAATGCATTTGCCACACCGCCATCAACATTCAACACATTTCCTGTTGATTTATTCAATAATCCGCCAACAAAAGCAAAGCATGCGTTTGCAATATCTTCGGGATTAATGATCTCATTCAGTAAAGTGCGTTTTGCATAGAATGCTGGTAATTCTTCCACCTTAACACTATAGGCTTTTGCTCTGCCCTGTGCCCATTCTCCTTCCCAGATCTTACTATCACTTATAACAGCATCGGGATTAACAACATTTACACGTATTTTATCTTTACCTAATTCTGCGGCATTCAATCTGCTTAAATGTAATTGAGCTGCTTTAGCCGAACCATAGCCTGCGTTATTGGGTCCGCTTACCAATGCATTCTTACTTACAATATTTAAAATATCACCGCCCATATTTTGTTTACGCATTATTTCAACACTGCCTTGTGTGATGAGGAATTGTCCTTTTACCAATACATCGTATAAAAGGTCCCAGTCTTTTTCAGTGTGTTCTTCAATGGGTTTTGAGATCGATAAACCTGCACAATTCACGATGATGTCGATACCTCCAAAATTCAATGCTGCAGTTGTATAGGCATTGGCAATATTTTCCTTATTAGTAACATCCAAAACACAGGATGCAAAAACATCTTTGCCGTATTGCTGTTGAAATGCTTTCTCAGCAGTTGCTAGTCTTTGTGTGTCGTTATCATTGATAATGACGCATGCACCTTCTTCAACAAACTTTTTTGCTATTGCTTTTCCTATGCCACCTGCACTTCCTGTAATTAATGCAATTCTGCCGGACAATGCTTTTGGCTTTGGCATTCTTTGCAATTTGGCTTCTTCCAGTAACCAGTATTCAATATTAAATGCTTCCTGTCTGGGTAATGAAGTGTAAGATGAAATGGCTTCTGCTCCGCGCATTACATTGATCGCATTGATATAGAATTCTGCGGCAACTCTTGCCGTTTGTTTATCTTTTGCAAAAGTGAACATGCCCACACCCGGATATAAGATCACTACCGGATTTGCATCGCGCATGGCGGGACTGTTATTATGTTTGCAGGTATTATAATAGTCGGCATACATTTTTCTGTATGCAATAAAAGAAGGTTCTATTTTTTCCTTGACTGACTTAACATCGGTCAGGTTCTCATTAGATGCAATCTTTAATACCAGCGGACTGATCTTAGTTCTTAGAAAATGATCCGGACATGATGTACCTAATGGCGCTAATTTTTCAGCATCTTTTGAGTTGATGAATTCTAAAACTCTTTCGTCATCTGTAAAATGCCCGATCATATGCGTATTGGAAGAACAAAAGCCACGCAATACAGGGGCAAGTGCAGCTGCCTGTTTCAGTCTGTCTTCTTTTGAAGCAGACTCGATCTTTTGACCTCCAAAAACAGGTTCATTCTTTTTTACATTGTCTTCAATATATTCAGCACAGCGTTCGATCACTTCCAGTGAATTAATATAACTGTCGTACGCAGTATCTCCCCAGGTAAACAATCCATGCGATCCTAACATGATCCCCTTGATATTCGGATTCTCATCTAAACATGCTTTTAGTTTTAAGCCAAGATCAAAACCCGGACGTTGCCAATCAACCCAACCAATGCTTCCGTTAAATAATTCCTGTGTAATCTTCTTTCCGTCTTTTGCAGCTGCAATGGCGATTGCTGCATCAGGATGTAAATGGTCGATATGTTTGAAAGGGAGGAATCCATGTAAGGGTGTATCGATCGAAGGTGCTTTTGAACTCAGGTCATAGATACAATGATTAAACAGTTCTACCATTTCATCTTCGTGTTCTATTCCCCGATATACTTTCTTTAAACTGAGCAATCTGTTTACATACAGAGCAGCCAAACCGCTTTTCTTTAATGTGCCCAGATCTCCGCCACTGCCTTTTACCCACATGATCTCTGTTTCTTCACCTGTCAAAGGATCTTTGGCCATTGCTTTACAGGAAGTATTACCCCCTCCATAATTGGTTAAACGCAGATCGGCTCCTAATAAATTTGAGCGGTAAATCAGAAGTGCTACTTCATCTCCTGCAAGCGCTGCAGCTTTTTGGTCATCCCATAAATAACTGACATATTTAAATTGGTTGGATGTAACGACTGACATAAAAAGTATTTAAAAGGCGTTTGTTAATTTATTTTATTGAATTACCATAACCAACAATCAATACTGATAAAATTATGGTGGCAATTCCTATAATAATAGTTGTGACCGTTTTCTTGCTTACGTTTTTCCATTCATTCAAAACAAGTCCCCACATGTTTGCAACTAAGATAATAAAAGACATATGCAATATCCATGAACTTGCTCCGTTGCCCATTTTACTTTCGCCCATACCATAAAAGAAAAATTGCAGGAACCAGGTGGTTCCGCCTAAAGCACACAATAAATAATTCTTCAGTAATGGGGATTGTTTATTAGTATAATCGCCAAAGGTCTTATTCTGAAAATTTAATATCATGCACCAGATAAAATTAGTGGTTAAACCGCCCCATAGAATTACAACAAAAATTACATTGTTGCGGAATAAGAATTCACCCTGACCCGGATGCAGTAATTTCCAGGCATCATTCGCTGCAATGCCCATCTTGCTGCCTGCTTCTATTCCAAAACTAAAACAGGCACTTAATACACCCGAAATAATGGCTACGATCAATCCTTTCACTAAACGGAATTCACTGCCGGATGCATCTTTATGAGAAGTGCCGATCTCTTTATCTTTCATTTGTCCTGCTTTCCCGCAAATAATGATCCCGATCACACAAACAGCAAGACCTGTCACAACCAATAATCCCCAATGTGTTCCGAAAAGATCAGCAATGGTGTCCTTACCTTTTTCAGGATTAAAATAATAATATACAGAAGGGATGATGGAACCAAATACAGAACATAAGCCAAGAATAATGGAACTGCCCAATGAAACACCGAGATAACGAACACCCAATCCATAAGTCAATCCGCCAATACCCCATAAAAGACCCATTAGGAAAGTAGCTGCTAATACTGTAGTAGATGCAGACCTGATAATATCGCCAAAACCCGGTATGGTCAAGAATGCTGCAATGGGAGGAACTATGAGCCAGGAGAAAAGGCCCCCTACGATCCATAAACTTTCCCAAGACCAATTCTTTACTTTTTTATACGGCATATAAAAACTGCCGGAAGCAAAACCACCAATAAAGTGAAAAATGACACCAAATATAATTCCCATGAGCAGAAAATTTCAGTAAGGCTAAGCAATTTATCTAAACATTTTCAAATGTAGTAATACAAAAATCTTATGCCATCATGTACTATCATGGTTAAATATTGAAACAAAAACCTTTAAGTGTTGTATGTTTGGCATACATTTTTAACGATTTCATAAACACTTGCAGTGATGAAAAAGAATGCGGTTTTTCAGTATTTATTTATTGACTATTATTCTGCAACCCCCAAGTATCTTCAATTGGCAAATTCAATCATTAAAGCAATAGGGGATGGAAAAATAAAAAAAGATGAGATATTACCTTCCATCAATGAGTTGAGTTATGAATATGAGATTTCTAGAGACACAGCCGAAAAAGGGTATAAACATCTTAAAAAGATCGGCGTACTTGATTCTGTACCCGGTAAAGGATATTTTGTAAAAACATCTGATGTAAAACAGCGGCTGAAAATATTTTTACTGTTCAATAAATTAAGCCCGCATAAAAAAATTATTTATGATGCATTCGTTTTAGCATTGGGAGAGTTGGCTTCTATAGATTTCTATATCTATAATAACGATTTTGATTTTTTTAAACGCCTGGTGAATAACAATAAGAATGATTATACCCATTACGTGATCGTACCGCATTTTATGGAAGGTGGGGAAAATGCATTTGATATTATCAATACTGTTCCAAAAGACAAACTCATTTTATTGGATAAACTTGTTGCCGGTGTTGATGGGCAATATGCCGCAGTATATGAAAATTTTGAAAAAGATATTTATGGGGCATTAGAACAGGCTTTGCCGCATTTAAGTAAATATCATACCGTTAAAATGATATTGCCTGCGCATACATATTACCCACTGGAAATATTAAAAGGGTTTAATCGCTTCTGTCAGCAATATGCTTTTAATTATAAAGTAGTGCACAATATAACCAATGAGCCTATTAAGGATGGTGAGACATACATCAATTTAATGGAGGATGATCTTGTTATATTGATAGAAAAAATATTGGCCACTAAAATGAAAGTGGGCAAAAATGTGGGCATCATTTCTTACAATGAAACACCCTTGAAGAAAATAATCCTCAATGGGATTACAACAATATCCACCGATTTCCAGATGATGGGAGAAAAAGCCGCGGAACTTATCTTAAATCATTCTACGCAGCATGTTGAAATTCCTTTTTATTTAACTATCCGGGCTTCCTTATAAATGCAGGAGGAATGCATTAATTTTAGATCGTTTCAATACAGGAGATCTGCCGAATCAGTAAACGAATGTTCATGATCATGGAAGTGGAAGATATTTTTAGTTTTGGAAAGTAAACAATCAATAGATGCTGCCAATCTTAAAGTGTAGCAATGGGAACAGTTGATGGGGAAATATCTGCAATCTTTACCTTTCGTAAAACCGGGGGAGAAATGGGTGTTGATGGATAAAATATTTCAATTATAATACTCAATTATTTAAAAGATGAAACTGATTCGTTTTGGAGAAATGGGAAGAGAAAGACCGGGAGTACACATCAATGATATAAATTATAATGTCAGCACTTTTGTGAATGATTATGATGAAAGTTTTTTTGCAAATAATGGCTTAGAATATTTAAAACAATTAATTGAGCAACAAAAAAGCACTTTGCCTGTAATTGAAGCCGGTACTCGTCTGGGATGCCCGGTGGCTAAGCCTTCCAAGATAGTTTGTATCGGATTAAATTATGCTAAACACGCAAAAGAAACAAATGCAGCCATACCAAAAGAACCTATTATTTTTTTAAAATCAACTTCTGCAATTATTGGTCCTTATGATCCTATTATCATTCCTAAGAATTCTGTAAAAACAGATTGGGAAGTAGAACTCGCATTTGTAATAGGCAAAAAAGCAAGCTATATTTCTGAGGAAGAGGCGATGGATCATGTAGCAGGTTATGTTATCCATAATGATGTTAGCGAAAGAGAATATCAGTTGGAGCGGGGAGGGACATGGGACAAAGGAAAAGGATGCGACAGCTTTGCACCACTGGGTCCATGGGTGGTAACTAAAGATGAAATGAAGGATCCGCATCATTTGCGTTTATGGTTGAAATTAAACGGTAACATAATGCAGGATGGAAATACAGATGATCTGATATTTAATATTCCGCAATTGATTTCCTACATCAGTCAGTTCATGACATTGTTGCCCGGTGATATTGTTTCAACCGGAACTCCTGCCGGAGTTGGATTGGGTTTTTCGCCTAATATTTTTTTAAAGGCAGGAGACATGATAGAAATGGGAATTGACGGATTGGGAATAGCATCCCAAACCTGTATCGATCATCCCAAACATTGATAGCAAGGATCGAATTATAGTTTGTTGAATTTATTTTTGCCGGTCGATATATTATTTAAAGCCATGACAGTACATCATGGTTTTTTTTATAACTGGGTTTACATTTACAAAGTATAGCTGAAACAATCAATTGTTACTATGCGAGTAGGTCTATTTATCCCCTGTTATGTTGATCAGTTTTATCCTTCAGTTGCCATCGCCACTTTAACCTTATTGGAATCTTTAGGTTGCGAAGTGATCTATCCGCGGGATCAAACCTGTTGCGGACAGCCAATGGCTAACAGTGGCTTCGAATATTTATCGCATGGCTGTAATAAAGTGTTCATCAACAATTTCTTGGATGTGGATCATATTGTTTGCCCTTCGGGAAGTTGTTCTTTGCATATCAAAGAGCATTTGAAAGATGAAGATCAAATTGAAGCAGTTGAGAAAATCAAGCATAATGTATATGAACTGTCAGAGTTTTTGGTGGATGTACTTCAAGTAAATTCACTTACTGCTTCTTTTCCTTATAAAGTAGGATTTCATGCGAGCTGTCATGGTCTCAGGGGATTGCATCTCTCCTCCATGAGTGAAAGAATGCTGCCGGCATTTTCAAAGCCTGAATTTTTATTGAACATGGTTAAAGGCATCCATATTTGTAAACCCGAAAGAGTGGATGAATGTTGCGGTTTCGGCGGAACCTTTTGTGTTTTTGAAGAAGCTGTTTCTGCGAAGATGGGTAAAGACAGGGTAGAAGCACATGAAAAAAATGGGGTGGATTATATCACAGGAGTGGATATGAGTTGTTTGATGCATATGGAAGGGATCTTAAAAAGAAAAGGAAGTAAAACGAAAATCATTCATCTCGCTGAAATACTCACTGCAAAATGATCTAATTATGGAAACTAAAAAACATGCAGCAGCGGCAGAAGCATTTAATAAGGATGAGATCAGGACCGATTGGCATGATGAGACCTTATGGATCGTAAGAACCAAAAGAGATAAAGCTGCGCATTCGGTGAGTGATTGGGAAGAATTAAGAGAGCATGCTTCACAAATAAAAGATCATACACTTTCTAATTTAGATAATTATTTAATTGAGTTTGAAAAGAATGCTGCTGAAAATGGCATTCATGTGCATTGGGCAGCTGATGCAGATGAGCACAACAGGACCGTGCACCAGATACTAATTGATGCAGGCATTTCAAAAATGGTGAAAAGTAAATCCATCCTTACAGAAGAATGCCATTTGAACGAATATCTGATACAGCATGGAATTGATGTAGTGGATACGGATCTGGGAGAAAGGATCATTCAGCTTCGCGATGAAATGCCCAGTCATATTGTATTACCTGCTATTCACTTAAAGAAGGAAGATGTAAGC
>CAIKTE010000260.1 GCA_903830285.1 uncultured Chitinophagaceae bacterium
CCCAGCCTGAATTTGATATGCAGGCCTGGGACAAGATGGATCAGATGCTTGATAAAGAATTTTCTAAGAAAAAAAGGAGATTCATTTTCTGGTGGTGGCTATTGCCTGTTATCATGGCAGGTGGCGCAACCACTTATTATTTTTCTTCCACCAATCAATCACAAACAAAACCAACAAACTTAGAAGTATTAGAAATACCTACAGGATCCAAAAAGACCGACAGCCTTTTCGAAAATAATATTACTGATAATAAAAAGACCATTGAAACAGCGCAAAATAAAACTGAAGTTCCTGCCGTAGTGAAACAACATCAAATCCGGCTTTCATCTTTAGGCAATCCTGTAGCAATTGCCGGTTCTTCTGCATACAAAAAAAAATAACAGGACTCAATTGAATCTCTCTCCAAACAATTTTCAGCAAAAGAATAACGCCATAGATGTAGAGAATAAAAAAGAAGTTGTAGATAAAGCAGAACCCCCTTCTCCTATTCATGCAACTGCTGTTATTACTGCTGCTCAAAACGGGCAGCAGCAAAATAGCACAGAAAAAACAACTGCAATACATCATGCAGACAGTAGCACAAAAGCAACGATGCAGCAATCTGAAGCAGCAAACAATACAGAAACGAAAGCAACCCCCACTTTATCTAAGTCTGAGTCTTTAAGCAGGTTTTTTATCAGCGGTGGCGCTGCGATAGATGCCAGTTTTATTCACATCAATACGATCGAACAAGCCAAGATCATCTCCGGCATTGGATTTGGCTACCGCATCAATAAAAGATTGATCATACAAACAGGTTTTTATGCAGGCAGTAAGATCTATACATCGCATAAAGAAGATTATAATTTTAAGAACTATAATTTCCCTTATGTAAATACTATTCAGTATATCAACGCCGATTGTTATGTTTTTGATGTGCCGCTTACCATGCGCTATAATCTTACGGTTAAAAAGAATAATAATTGGTATACAACGGTTGGATTATCTTCTCTTTTCATGAAGAATGAATCATACGATGTGTATTATAATTACGGTCCGAATACACCTACGCATGAAGTAAACTGGACTTATTCCAATAAGAACAATCATCCGTTTTCTGTATTGAATATTTCAGTAGGATTTGAATCTGCACTGAAGAAGAATGTATTCATAAGTGCTGAACCTTATTATAAATTACCATTGGGCGGTGTTGGCGAAGGCGCAGTGCAACTATCTTCTATAGGATTACAACTAGGAATACGTTACAACTTTCTGAAAAAAAATAAATGAATACCCCCGGGATCAACTTCGTTCGATTAGTGTTGGATTTGTGTTAGGGCTGCCTGAGGAGGCAGTCCTTTTATTTTATTGCTGTCTTTAAAAATCAATAAAATATTTCTATTGCAGGCAACCGCAAACATTCCTATTCCGTTTCTTATATCAAAGGGTAATTACAGAGAGAAGAAGATGTTTGCAGAAAAACCGCCTAAATGAAACAGATATCCTATGGCACTCATCTTCTTTCTTTTTAATAACTCTTTCCTTTCGCCCCGTTTTTAAGATCCATTCAACTCAACCCTTTTAAGTAACATTCTTGATGATCGCATCGAATGAACTTAATCCGATCAGTTTTTCTGAAATGAATCCTTCGGCATATTCCACTCCTATCCTTTTACCCAGCATCATCGCTCTGGCTTTTACTGTCTCTAAGAATTGCGGGGAAGAAATATAGGTTTGCGGCTCATTCAGATCAGGATTATGAAATTGTGTTGCATAACAAAGTACTGATTCCATTTTTTTGTTCATGTGAGCCGAAATATCAATGGCAAATGACGGTTGCATAAAACGATCCTGTATATAATGAAATACATAAGAAGGTCTCCATGGATCCTGGTGCTTGCCATCCGCATCTGACCTTATTTTTCGTAACCCTGAAAGGAAAGCTGCATCAGACACCAGTTTGGAACTTCTGCCGTGATCGGGATGACGATCATCGGGCGCATTACAAAAGATGATATCGGGCTGATATTTTCTCAACACTTCAATGATCTTTCTCTTATTGGTTTCATCATTCTGAAAAAAACCATCTGCCATACCCAAGTTATCTCTTACCGAAACACCTAATACCTGAGCTGCTTTGGCTGATTCGATCACACGCGTTTCTGCATTGCCTCTTGTTCCCAACTCACCTCTCGTAAGATCAACAATGCCTACTTTCTTTCCTTCAGCAATGGAAGCCAATATGGTTCCGCCACATCCCAATTCAACATCGTCGGGATGAACTCCAAAAGCCAGAATATCTAATTTCATATTTATCATTTAGCTATCACAAATTAATACATCAAAAACAAAAAACCCAACCGCAGTGGTTGGGTTTTGAATATAGTTGAAAAACAATTAAGCTTTCTTAGCGTAACGTTTGTTGAATTTATCGATACGACCTGCTGTATCAACCAACATATTTTTACCGGTGTAAAAAGGATGCGATGTGTTAGAGATTTCCAATTTAATTAAAGGATACTCATTGCCATCTTCCCATTTAACTGTTTCTTTTGTAGCCGCAGTAGAACGACTTAAAAATTGATAACCG
>CAIKTE010000261.1 GCA_903830285.1 uncultured Chitinophagaceae bacterium
GAAGAACTCAATAGTAAACTGGAATGATCAGTATTATACAGAGATCAAGCTGGATGATGCACAGAAGGATTACTATCTGTCACTGGACAAGTTCACATCAGCAGGCTCAAAGGATAAGATCGCTGCGAGTGATGTAACAACGGTGGTATTTGCTATCGAAGTAGGTACAGGAAGAAACAGTGCGATCAATACAACACTCAGCAATATCAGCTTTACCAAAGTGGATCAGAACTATATCAATAGTTTAGACAGTAAAGAAATACAACTGTATCCAAACCCTGCTACAGCGAAGAACTTCAGTTGCAGCTTCTACAGCAATCAGGCACAGCAGTTAACACTGCATGTAACGGATGTAATGGGAAGAACAGTGGCAACACAACAGGTGAGTGCGATCAAGGGATTGAATGTTGTTCCGGTGGCACTGAAATCAGGCACCAATGGAATGCATATCGTATCACTGGATGGTGCTGATGTGAAATACAATAGTAAGAAAGCTGTGATCGAATAAGCAAATGATAGATGTTAGATGCTAAATGTTAGATGTTAGATGATAGATATTAAATGAAAAAACCTCCGAGAGACCTAGGAGGTTTTTTATTGTAAAAGCGCCCAACAAACTGTTGGGCGCTTTTATTATATAAAACAATGTACTTCCTTCTATTGCAAATATTTATAAATAATACTATCTTGTTTTGAACCTCTGTAAAAAACTGAATAGAATGATGCTATCTGCAAGATTGAAAAGTATTGTTTTCTATTTATTAATAGCTATGCAAACAATTGCACAGGCACCTCAATTGGTGTTGCAGAAAGGGCATTTAAAGAGTATTAATGCGGTAGCATTCAACAGGAACTGCAGATATATTTTAACAACAGCCAGTGATGAAACAGCAAAGATCTGGGATCCTTTTAGTGGTAAGTTGATTTCGGAATTGAACGGAAGTGATGAACCATTGAGTTTTGCTTATTTTTCACCCAATAATAAATATGTTGCAACAGCCTGCTCATCTGGTTTTTATAGTAATGGGTTAATCGTTTATTTCTGGAATCCTGCAACCGGAACCTTGCTGTATAAATTAAAAACAGATTTATCAACTTCATATGAGAAACTTCCCATCAGCCCAAACGGTGAACTGATAGCAGTTCCTGTTGAAGGGAAAAATAAGATCAATATATTATATGCCAATACAGGTAAGCTGTATAAAACGATAAAAGGATTTGATGATAGTTTGTACATGGGAGCACCTGTTATAAAATTTCTTTCAGATAGCAGCATGCTGATCAGTAGCGATAAGTTTATTCCGCATGAAGACCGTGCTACGCTGGTCTATCATGTTTACGATTTTATAAAGGATTTGAATGTTTCAACTTTTACTGATACTGACACAAGATTCAGTAAAAATAATTTTATCTTAAGCAGTACCGGTCGATATTTTTTATGCAGTTCGAAGGAAGATAAGACATATACTGAAAATACAGAGTTATGGGACATTCAGCAGCAAAAAATGCTTTGGCGAAAACCAATTAATATATGGTCGGTCAGTTTCAGTCCTGATGATTCCAAGATCTTACAGGTTGCTTTGGAGCCTGATATGAATAAAACAGGCTATCAGGTTTTGCAATACATAACTTCTGAAGTTTCTTTAACAGACAGTAGTAAACATTTCAGGATAAGAGGAGATGATGTTGTGAAAGCTGCTCCCTGCTATAGTGTAAATGCGAACTTTATTGCCACTGCATATTCCATTGCGGCATATTATGATCAGGACAAACAGTATCACCCTATACAATTCAAAATAGATATCTGGAATAAATCGCATAGCATCAGCAGCAGATTCCAAACAAAAAATTTAGTGACTGCGATGGGATTCAGTCATGATGAAAAGTATCTGGTTACAGGATATGACAATGGGAATTACAGTGTATGGGATATTACAGATTCTATTGCCAAAGAAATATCAACCAGCGAAAATATCATTGACCCGATCGTACAGGTGCACAATGATAGGTATAAGAATAAGCTGCTTTATCTAACCAAAACCATGTATGGAAGTCAGCAGGAGAGCAGTTTTAATAAAGTCAGCTTTTTCGAAAAAGGAGACTTCCCGGTAAATACACTTCAACTTTTGAAGAATGATCAATACAGTATCATGGATATGGGAGAAAGATTTTTGTTGATCAATAATGATAGTTTTTCTGTAATTAAAAAAATAAATTACCATTACTATAACGGGTTCGTTACGATTGGCATGGATAGTAGTATGAAAGATATGGGCAATCGGGATATTACTACAACATTAAAACACCATGATCTGGAATCATTATCAATTTATTCAAAGCCCCTGTTGAATAACAACGGGAAGAATAAAATATTTTCCGGATACCGTTATCAAAATAACACACCTGATGTCACGTTCACTTATGGCAATATAAAAAGCAGGGACCGGAATGATACGATACTTTTAATTGCAAATATTGACAATAAGTTGCCCGTACCTAATGAAAATATGAATGGCTATGTGTATGCCGAAGGGGAATATAGTAATCAAATATCTTTTATTAAAAAAACTGATCAGTCGGTTTCAACACTCATATCAGATAAAACAATATTTGGCCCTGTCATCAGTAACAATGGTAAATATGTTCTATGTAAGAAATATAAAAACGATTTCCTTGATATGGGTTCATTTATTTATTGCCTGGACCTTCAGAATAAAGAAAGGTTCAAAACACCGATTAATTTTAGCCAGGATAGTGTTGGAAAGTTAAAGGCTGCGGTATTCAGTCCGGATGAAAAAACAGTTTGTGTGCTCTCTGAACCCAGTAATTCAATTCGTGTGATCAATGCACAAACAGGAGTTTCCTTATATAATTTAACCGGGCATAACGCTTCTGTAAACGGAGTGGAATATACAAAAGACAGTAAATATGTGTATAGCTGGTCGGATGATGGTACTTGCAAAAAATGGTCATTAGCTTCCGGTAAATTGATCTATACTTATTTGTTTTTTCAGGATCATGATTATGCAGTGATATTGCCCGAAGGATATTATTATATCTCATCCAGAACAGATGCAAAGTATCTGAATTTTAAACTCAATGAAAAGTTATATAATTTCAGTCAGTTCGATCTGCAATATAACAGACCTGATAAAGTGTTGCAGGCAATGGATAGTAAGGATAAGGCTTTAATAGAAGCTTATCACAAAGCATGGATCGATCGTATCACAAAATCAGGGTTTACTGAAGCGACTTTAAGCAGTGATCAATTACATATTCCGCAAGTATTGATAGAAGCCGATAGTATTCCATCCACAACTCAACAACAAGAATTGAAACTGTCTTTTAGTTTAAAGGATAGTATGGTCAATATCAAGCGCTATAACATTTTTGTGAATGATGTACCGCTGAATAGCATTGATGGAAAACAACTCATCAACCCCAATCATCATACCAATATTTCACAAACCATTTTATTGAGTGAGTCAGAAAATAAAATAGAAGTGAATTGTACGAATGAGAATGGATTAGAGAGCAGGAAAGAAGTGGTATACATAAAATATAAGCCGCAAACTGCTGTTAATCACAAAACCTATTTTATCGGTATCGGCATTAATCAATACAGTCAGCATTCTTCATTCAAGGATTTGAATTATTGTGTTAAAGATATTCGTGACCTGAGTGCGGCATTCAAAGAAAAATTCAAAGATGATATTGTAATTGATACTTTGATCGATTCCATGGCAACGAAAGAGAATATACTGGCATTAAGACAAAAATTGCTGCAAACAAATGTGGATGATAAAGTGATCGTTAGTTTCAGCGGCCATGGTATGGTAGACCCCAATGATCAGAATGAATTTCATTTTGTTACGGGAAAAACGGATGTTAACAATCCGGCACAAAACGGAATATCTTATTCGCAATTGGAAGAACTCTTAGACAGTATTCCTGCAAGAAAGAAGTTGATGCTGTTAGATGCTTGTCATAGCGGAGAATCGGATGAGAATGAATTGTCAAATACTGTTCAGAACATTCCCGGAACCAAAAGAGGTGCAGATGAATTAAATATGAGTAATGAAAGTAGTGTACAGATCATATCAGTAGCAAATGATGCAGGAAAAGGAAAGCCTGGCACGACAGATATCTTTAAATTGATGAAGGAAGCCTTTGTAGATATTCGTCGTAATAATGGTGCCTATGTAATATCAGCTTCTCAAAGCAACGAAACTGCAGAAGAGAATAAAGAAATAAAAAATGGAGTATTCACGCATTGTTTGCTGGAACAGATCATGCAAAAGCATTCGATCAATGTGAATGATCTGAGTATCAATATCAATAAATGTGTGAGTGAATCAACGATGGGATCACAGAATACAGCTAACCGGCAGGAATTGGCGGAGTTTAACTGGCAGTTATGGTAGCTATTATTAATTAATAATTCAGTATTAAAATTCTCATATGAAGCATAAATATTTCTTGATCCTAGTTTCTTTATTGATCTATTCATTGATGAATGTTCATGCACAAACCAAACCTAACAGGTATATGTTATGCGTGGGTATTAATAATTATTCGGGTGATCCGAAACTGTCAACTTTCAAAACATGGGATGACAGAGAGATCAAAAATCTGCATGGTTGTTTAAATGATGTAGATACGATATCTAAACTCTTTCAAAAATATTATCAGTTCGATAAAGCAAATATTGTAAAGCTGTTAGATCAACAAGCAAGCAGAAATGCCATCATGGATTCATTGAAAAGCATGGCTGCCAGATGCAGGAAAGGAGACTATTTTGTTTTTTTCTATTCAGGTCATGGCAGTACCGGCTTTGAAAACAACAATCAAACAACTGCAAAAGGATACAGAAATACCATTGTACCTGCGAATGCAAAAGATAAAAATGTATATGATATAGACAATGTGGAATTCAATGCATTGTTCCTCAATTTTATTAAGAAAGGAGTCAAGCTAACTGTCATAACAGATTGCTGCCATAGCGGTACCAATACTAGAGGCGCAACCTTATTCGAGGCAGATTCTTCACGCGAAGTTGAATCAGCACCGCCACATACAAATACTGTAATTGAAAATATACATACGATCCGGTTAGATTCTCTGGGTGCATTAACGATCGGTGCCTGTCAGGATAATCAGGAATCAAAAGAAACAACTGTAAGTGGGAAAGCATATGGTGCTTTCTGTATCAGCTTTTGCAAGGCTATTACAGAGTGGCCGATGGCATCTGCAGAAAACTTATATGAAAGAACACTGGCTAAGATCGGATTGATACGCAAAGAACAAAATCCCAATATGGAAGGTTCAAAGCGGTTGAATTTGGATATTATAGGCTCTAAGGAAGGAGAGTATCGCAGACAAGCTTTTCCGTTATATCAGTTTGATCACAAACCCTATGAAATAAAGGGAGGTTTTTTAGACGGATTAATGGATGGCGATATTTTAGTGGAGCAAAAATCAAAAGACAGTATCCGCATCCTTGCAGTCCTCGGGCCGTCTAACGCTTCTTTTGAGTTCATTAATCAAAGTAAAACATATAAGTTCGCCAATGGCTTCAATGCACAGTTCAGTGTATTGAATCTTGTATCTAATACAGAACCGCCTTTAAAAATATTCTTAGGAAATGGTATGGGAGATGAACAACTCAAAACAATTACTGCTGCAGCTAAAGATCTGTTTCAAAATAAAAATATCAATTGGATGATACCATCCGTAAAGATGGTTCCGGAAGCAGTGCTTTTTTATAAAGCAGATACCGTTGTAAACGGACAATGGAAACTGAACAGGAATAAATCTCTTGCTACAAAAAATATTACCGATCTGAAAAGCGATGAACTGATCAGTCTGCTTAATAAAAAAAATGTGTACCTGCAATTGCCTCATGAAAATTCACTGACAGAAAGTATCACTAAAAAATTAGCGCAAAAAATAAATCGTAATATAAAATTGGTGCATTCAATACAGCAGGCTGATTATGTTTTAGCCGGTCATCTGGTCGACAGTTCGAAGATTGAATATGGTTGGGAAAATACACATCTGAACGATAGCACAACTGATCTGCCCATTGCAACAGATTTCTTTCCATTAAACGGCGACACAAATAATATAACTGATAGTTTAATGAATAGGTTAACCATACTTTCCAAACTGGCATATTGGTTGTCGATTGAAACACCAATTAAAGACAGCAGTTTGCGTTTTCCTTATTCTATCAGCATCAAAAATATCACACAAAAAAATAAACCGGATGCAGACCGCAAAACTAAAATGCGTGCAGATATGCCAGATCTGTTAGAGATTAATTTTGTGGAAGATAAATACACGAAAATAAAATGGGATACTACCCTTCGTTTGTTCATTTATCTTTTTTCAATGGACCCTAAAGGGAATATGAATCTGATCTTTCCGCAGCCGAGAACGACGGTTTTCGATTATCCTTGGATCAAAGGAGAACATTTTGAACCGTCTTATTTAGCAACGGTAAAACATACTTCTCCCGGAAAATATCATTATTTTTTACTGGCATGTAAAGATCAAGTCATCAATCGATCTGTCTTTAATCAGCATGGAGTAAAGAGAAGTGCTGATACTATTACAAGCAATAACCCATTAGAAATATTAATGAGTGACAATGATTCAGGGCAACGTGGTGAAATAAGAACATTCGGGAATTGGTTATTGAAGCGTGTGGATATCATTACAGAAGATAAGAACGGTACTAAAAAATAATCCATGTCCCTTTTGAAAAATATCTGCTTTGTTTTGTTGTCTGTAATAACAGCTAATGCTGTTGCACAAACACCTGAGCTTGTTTTGCAAAAGGGGCATGATGGTGCGATCAATTCTGTACGATTCATTAAAAATGGAAAATATATCATGACTGCTTCTGATGACAGGATCGTGAAAGTATGGGATCCTTTCAGTAACAGGCTGATCTCTGAAATGAGGGGTAGTCAGGAAGCTTTGAATAAGACCTATGCTGCACCTAATGGTAAATATGTGGTTGCTTATTCTGACAGATTCCCAGTTTTTTATTTCTGGGATCCGTTAACAGGAAAACTGTTGCATAAGATCGATCTGCATGCGGATCTAGATAATGATTCAGGAGATGAACAAATACGATTCAGTACCAGTGGCGAATTCATTGCTATAGCTAATGTTGAGAAAAAGACAGGGCAAAGCATCACAAAAATAGAGAGGGGCATCAATGGAAAAATCTTTAAAACAATCAAGGATGGAATGAGTCTGGTAGGATTTATTTCAGACAGCGTTATTTTAGAACGTAATGAAATAGCCTCTAAGACTCGTGATTCTACAGCGGTCAGGTATCGTTTACATAATTTTATTACGAATAAAATAGAATCAGCATTTCAGGGCTCTATGCATGCAGCCGCATCCTATCAAATTTTATCGCTACCCAAATTAGATATGCTGCCTGAAAACTCTTACGAACTGATGGGAAATACGGGTAGGTATTTTCTCTCTTTTGCCATGATACATGAGTCGAATTATTACCAATTATGGGATATACAACAAAAACGGATCATTTCAAGAGACACGTACTTTATAGAATATCCCGATTTTATATTTAGCCCTGATGATAAAAAATTAATACTCCAATCAAAAAATAATGCCGGCTTTGGTGCGACTGAAAACGTATTTGTTGATGATAGCGAATTTGTTGACCTTTTGGATAATCACAACTTTGAATCTTACAGCCCTAAGGGAGATTTATATGCCACTGCTGTGATGATCAGAGATTCCACTCAGGAAGCTTCAACAGGGAAAGACTATTTAGACAGACATGAGATCGATATATGGGATAGTTCTTATGAATTAAAGATGCGCCTGATCTGCAAAAAAAAGATCAAAGCAACGGCATTTAGTCCTGACGAAAACTATTTCATTACTGCTTATAAAGATGGATCATTCACCTTGTGGAATATTTCAGATTCAATTCCGGTAATAGTTTCAGAAAGTGAATCTGTTTTCGATCCTGTGTTGCAATTGCATCAGTCTGAAAAACTCAATAAACTAATATTGGCAACTCCCGGCACGTATTATTCAAAAGATATAGATAATATCAACAAAGCTGTTTTTCAGGAGTTTAAAAATCCTTATGCCGTGCCTGATTATAGTGATAACGGACTTTTTCAAAAGATCATTTTTTCACAAGACGATAAATACGGGTATAGGATCTATAAGAATGGGTTGGACCTTTTTAGAAACGACAGTATCAGCAGCTTTCATCTATTTGATAAAAATGCAGGAGATGACAGTACCCTGTCTGATGAAAGGTATAAACTAGAAAATTTTGGCATCGTAAATAAGAATGAAGCAAACAAAACAATTCAAATCAATTCAAGTAATATAGCTGCAATACAATTTGAGAAGATACAAATATCGCCGGAATATAAAGAGACGAAGGATGTAGTATCAAAAAATACAATATATGGATTTACTGATAGCCTCAGTTTTATTACTGCAACGATGAAAAGAACTGAAGGTTCATTTACTGATGTCCTGTCAGCAAATAACCCCCTTTTCATTCCTGAATATATCAATGCTTTACCGGTATTGAATAAAAAAGATAATACCTACCAGTATTTTAATGATGAAGGGGAAGGAATCATTTTATTGCATCAATCAGATCTTTCTTTTATAAAGAGAATGAAATTCCCGGAATTACAAATCGGAGACCTGCGTAATACATTCATCAGCAATAACAGCAAGTATGTAATTGGAACTATTAACAGTATGATGAAGCATAAATTCGATGATATCTATTGTGTTGATATTGCAACAGGTGCCATTAAATTTAAGTCTCAGTATAGGCAATTTGAATGGAATCATTCTTCAAAGAATGGATTGAAAAATTTGGTGTTCAGCCCGGATTATAAAACGATCTGTTTTAATAGTCCGGGAGAAAATTTTATTCGTGTGATCGATGGTGAAAATGGAAAGCCTCTGCATTATCTTGAAGGGCATAGCAGCAGCATTTTAGGGATCGAATACACGCAGGACAGTAAATATATTTATAGTTGGTCGGCAGATGGCACTTGCAAGAAATGGGATATTGCAAGTGAAAAATGGGTCTATACAATTCTTCTTTTCAAAGATCATGATTATGCCATCATTTTACCAAGTGGGTATTATTATATTTCATCCAGAACCGATGCCAAGTATCTGAACTTTAAAGTAAATGATCGATTGTATAATTTCAGTCAGTTCGATCTGCAATATAACCGTCCTGATAAAGTATTAAAAGCATTGGGAAGCAATGACAAGGAATTGATGCAGGAATATTATAAAGCATGGCTGAAGCGAATTGAGAAATCTCATTTTACCGAAGCAGCTTTAAAGGGTAATAGTTTGCACGTGCCTGAAGTGAGTTTAGAACAGGATAATATTAATGGGAATGCCAATCAAAAAGAATTGAAACTTTCTTTTACTGTGCAGGATAGTTTGTATAAAATTGATCGATATAATATTTTTATCAATGATGTACCCCTGAACGGGATCAATGGAAAGAATCTCGGTAAACCTAATCATCGTGCTGCTATTTCACAACAGATAATTTTAAGTGAAGGATCAAATAAGATCGAAGTGAATTGTAGCAACGAAAACGGTGCAGAGAGCAGGAAAGAAGTTTTATATATCAATTATAGACCTGATCGGCCCGTAACACCTAAAACTTATTTTATTGGTATAGGAATAGATCAATACAGTAAAAACTCATCCTTCAGAGATTTGAATTATTGCGTAAAAGATATCCGCGATCTGAGTTTGGCATTTAAAGAAAAGTATAAAGACGATCTGGTCACTGATACATTGTTGAATGCTAAAGCATCTAAAGAAAACATTCTTGCATTACGACAAAAATTACTACACACAAATGTTGATGATAGAGTGATCATCAGTTTCAGCGGACATGGCATGGTAGATCCAACTGATCATGATAAATTCTATTTCGTTACCGGCAAAACTGATATTGCTGATCCTTCTGTAAATGGGATCTCTTATGATCAATTGGAAGAATTATTAGATAGTATTCCTGCCCGAAAAAAATTAATGTTGCTGGATGCTTGTCATAGCGGCGAATCAGATAAAGATCAAATTGCAAAAGGAAAAAATATTATTCCCGGTACAAAGAGAGGAGGTGATGATTATAATACAGGAAATGAAAGCAGTGTCCAGGTCATTGATGTGAATAAGGACCAATCTGCACATGCATCATCTACGGATATATTCAAATTAATGAAAGAAGCCTTCATTGATATCAGGCGCAATAATGGCGCTTATGTAATATCTGCTGCACAAAGCAATGAATACGCTGAAGAAAATAAAACAATCGGCAATGGCGTATTTACGCATTGCCTGTTAGAACAATTAAAAAACAATTCTTCATTAAAAATAAATGAGCTGAGTGTCAATATCAATAAATGTGTGAGCGAATCAACAAAGGGTATTCAGAATACTGCTAACCGGCAGGAGTTGGCAGAGTTTAACTGGCAGCTTTGGTGATTGTTAGAAATAAAGAATTAAAGATGGATAAATTTCTTATTTTGTTTTAAAGATTGGAATATGATGCGTTTTCGAATACTTATATCATTACTTACTATTTGTTTTGTGCAATTTTCTTTTGCACAGAATAGAGAATTGGATAGCCTTCAAAATGTATATCATAACAGTAAGACTGATGCCGAAAGAATTGCAACCTTGCTTACTATTTCAGATGTTAATAATAACGATCATTTTACTGAAGCTGCGATTCGATCAGCAGAAATGGCGCTTTCATTAGCACAGCAAAAGGGATATAAAACAATGGTTTCGGATGCGATACTGGCTATTGGGTTTGCTTATAAATCAAGTAATGA
>CAIKTE010000262.1 GCA_903830285.1 uncultured Chitinophagaceae bacterium
CGGCAAAAGCTGCTTTGTCACCCGAAGAAACTTCTACCTGCGAGCAATTATACCTCACCGGGTTGCATCTTGAACAGTACCGACATGCCACCTACAATGCCACCGATTATTATATGGAAGCATTGAAGCGGGATGCATCAGATCTTCGAAATAACAACGCCATGGGATTGTGGTTGCTGCGTCGTGGAAAATTTTCGGATGCAGAGCCCTATTTCCGCAAAGCAATAGAAACTCAATTGCAACGCAACCCAAACCCTTACGATGGCGAACCGCATTACAACCTTGGTTTGTGCCTTCAATATCAGGGTAAACACAAAGAAGCTTACGATGCTTTCTACAAATCGTGCTGGAATGCAGCTATGCAGGATGCAGGTTATTTTGGTTGCGCACAAATTTCGTGTATCAACTATAATCTGATCGATGCCCTTTATGAGGTTGATAAATCGTTGATTCGCAATTGGCACAATCACAAAGCTCGTGTATTAAAGACAGCAATTCTTCGAAAACTGGGTCGCGAACAGGAAGCTTTAGCATTAATTGAAGATTCATTAAAAATCGATTTGTTTAATTTCGGATGCCGCTTTGAGAAATACCTTCTCACTAACGAGCCTTCTGTTTTATCCGAGATACACCAACTAATGCACGGCGAGATTCATACTTATGAGGTAGTAGCACTGGATTATATTGCAGCAGGCATGTACAATGAAGCTGTTTTGCTGTTGGAAGAAGGAGCAAAAGTGTGTTCAACCACACCAATGACTTATTATTACATGGGATGGGCACTTACTTTAGCAGGAAAAGATGCCAAAGCTATTTTCGAAAATGCAGCAACTCATTCACCCGAATATTGTTTCCCAAATCGATTGGAAGCTATTCTGGCTTTAGAATTTGCTCAAAAAGTCAATCCACAGGATGCAAAAGCACCTTATTATTTAGGAAATCTTTGGTACGACAAGCGTCAGTACACAGAAGCCATTGCCTGTTGGGAAAAATCGGTAGAAATTGACGATACTTTCCCTACTGTTTTGAGAAACTTGTCGTTAGCCTATTTCAATAAACTGAGTCAGGAAGAAAAAGCGGTTGAATACCTTGAAAAAGCATTTAGCTTAGATACAACTGACGCCCGCATTTTAATGGAGCTGGATCAATTGTACAAACGCATTTGTCGACCACATGCTGATCGCCTTGCCTTTTTGGAAAAATACATTTCGTTAGTTCTACAGCGGGATGATGTCTATCTGGAGCGAGTGACATTGTGCAATCAAACTGGCAATTATGCAAAAGCAATTGAATTGATTGACAGCAGAATATTTCATCCTTGGGAAGGTGGAGAAGGAAAAGTTCCGGCTCAATACCAGTTAGCACGGATTGAACTTGCAAAACAATATATTGCTGACAGAAAATACGAACAGTCTATTCAGTTATTGAACGAATGCCTGGAATATCCACATAATTTGGGAGAAGGAAAACTGCATGGAGCTCAGGAAAATGATTTTTATTATTTTCTGGGATTGGCCTATGAAGGATTGGGTGAATCAGAAAAAGCACATTATTATTGGGAACTTGCTAAAGACGGAAATTCAGAACCTGCTGCAGCCATTTTTTATAATGATCAAAAACCTGATAAAATCTACTATCAGGGGTTGGCATTGCTCAAACTTAATCGTTATGAAGAAGCCTACAAACTATTTAATAAATTAATTGACTTTGGGAACAAGCATTTTAATCAGCAAATTAAACTCGATTATTTTGCGGTTTC
>CAIKTE010000263.1 GCA_903830285.1 uncultured Chitinophagaceae bacterium
AGTAAGGTACTCTCTGGCTATAACAATCTTTAACTCCGTTGGATAAATGGGAGGACGGCCCTCTTTCTTCGTTGAACTCATAAGTTTTACAATTTACTTAGTTACTCCCCATTTATGTAAAGCTTATTTAGTGTAGGACACTGTAAATCCTTAGTCTGTTCCCTTGTTTTATACTGAAAAAAGCGATGCAATTACTCGGTATCGTAAGCCCATTTAACCAGCGTAGCACCCCAGGTAAATCCACCGCCGAATGCAGCAAGCACTATATTGTCGCCCTTCTTCAATTGTTTTTCCCAATCCCATAAACACAGTGGCAATGTGCCTGCTGTGGTATTGCCGTATTTCTGGATATTGATCATTACTTTATCTTTTGATAGGCCCATACGGTTGGCAGTGGCATCAATGATCCTAAGATTGGCCTGATGAGGAACCAGCCATGCTATATCATCACCGGTTAATTGATTTCTTTCCAATAATTCTGCACTCACATCAGCCATTCCCTTTACTGCGAATTTGAAAACGGGTTGACCATCCTGGAAGATAAAATGTTGTTTTGCCAATACTGTTTCTACGGAAGCAGGATTTAAAGATCCACCACCCTTCATGTGTAAGAAATTCCTGCCCGATCCATCCGATCTTAAGATACTGTCCAGTATTCCATTTTCATCTGTGCTAGGTTCCAATAATACAGCACCACCTCCATCACCAAAAATGATGCAAGTGGTACGATCGGTATAATCAACAATACTGCTCATTTTATCGGCACCCACCACGATCACTTTTTTATACCTGCCGCTTTCAATTAAGGTGGCTCCTGTAGTTAATGCAAACAGGAATCCGCTGCAGGCAGCTAAAATATCGTAGCTGAATGCATTGGTTGCACCTACTTTATCACTGATGATATTGGCTGTTGAAGGAAACAGCATATCGGGGGTAACGGTTGCACAAATGATACAATCGATCTCTTTGGGGTCCAGATTCTTTTTGCGTAATATTTCCTGAATGGCGGGTACGGCCAAATCACTGGTTGCTTTGCCTTCCCCTTTTAAGATCCTTCTTTCTGAGATACCGGTACGGGTTCTGATCCATTCGTCATTGGTATCTACCATTTTTTCAAGCTCAGCATTGGTCAATTTTGTTTCAGGAACATAGCCCCCCACTGCTGTAATTGCTGCTGTAATTTTACTCATCTTTAGGTTCATGTTTGATTAATAAAACGGGGGCAAATATCTGAAATCAAATTTTAATCGTCATTTTAAAATTAATTCTGCCTTAATCCGTTATTGAAAAAGGCAGTAAATCAGCCTGAAAAGCCTATTTTTGAAGCTAGTATGATCGCTTTTGTAAGAGGACAGTTTGCAGTTAAAACCCCATCACATGTGATCGTGGACGTAAACGGTGTTGGTTATGACCTGCAGATCAGTTTGAATACGTATTCTGCTATCAGTAATAAGGATAGTGGCCAGTTGCATACTTATCTGCATATTACCGAGAACGGACAGACCTTATTTGGTTTTGCTGATAACGCAGAGAAGGATATGTTTCTGCTCTTATTGAGCGTATCGGGTATAGGTGCAGCAACTGCCAGAATGATGTTGTCAGGTATGAAGCCGGAAGAAGTAAGCAGAGCCATCATACAAAGTAATACAGTGCAATTATCAAGCATAAAAGGCATTGGGAAAAAGACAGCAGAAAGATTGGTGGTGGAACTGAGAGACAAACTGGGAAAGCAATCTTTAGAATCTTTTTCTGCAACAGGTTTTGTAAGCAATATAAATGCTGATGCAGTAAATGCTTTAATAGGTTTGGGTATTGGAAGACCTATGGCAGAAAGCGCAGTAAAAAAAGTAACTGATTCAAACGGCGATCAAACATTAGAAGACATTATTAAACAAGCACTCAAAAACCTCTGATTATAGGACCAACCTCTACCTAACCAAGGCTGTTTTTTTTGAATCGCTCATTCATTCATTCATTTGTTCTCTTTTTTGCTATGGCATGGTTATGCCCTATGGCAACTGCTTTGGCTCAATCAAAAGACAGTTTACATTTTCCCATCAGCGACAGAAGAGGAGACCGCTTCAGTTCTCAAAGCCGAAATCCTTTTGATCTGAATGATACTTCGATCATCAAACAAACTGTGGAATACGATCCCAAAACCAACCGATACATCATCACGGAAAAAATAGGGAACAGTTTATACAGAAAACCAACTTATCTCAGTTTCGACGAATACTATCTTTTACAAACAAAAGGATCGGAAGCCGATTATTTTAAAATGCGTGCCGATGCATTAACGGCATTGAATAAAAAAACGCAACGTCCTCCGCCGCGCGTGTATAATAAATTATTTGACAGAATTTTTGGTGTAGGACCTAATGGCTTAAAAGTAGATATCAAACCACAGGGTAATGTAGATATCATGGCGGGCTATCAGGGGCAAAATACTTTGAACCCCACATTGCCTGAAGCCGCCAGAAAAACAGGGGGCTTTGATTTTAATATGAATGCCAATGTAAACGTGAATGCCAACATTGGTGATAAATTAAGACTGCCCATCAACTATAATACCCTTGCCAATTTTGATTATCTCAATCAAATAAAACTGGATTATAAAGGAATGGATGATGAGATCATCCGGAGTATTGAAGCTGGTAATATCAGCTTTCAATCCAAAGGAACACTGATCAAAAGTGCACAGAATTTATTCGGGGTAAAAACACAGTTGGTATTTGGTAAATTATCCATTACAGCAGCATTGGCCAATCAGCGATCACAACAGCAAAGCCAAACATTAAAAGGCGGAGCAGCATTGACCACCTATCAGAAAAAACTGAGCGATTATGATGAGAACAGGCATTTTTTGATCGCACAATATTTCAATACGAGTTTTAAGAATACGATGAGCAAGTTACCTGTTGTTAGCAGTCAGGTTCAGATTCAACGTATTGAAGTTTGGATAACTAATAGAACATCTATCACTACAGATGCAAGAAGTGTGGTTGGTTTAATGGATCTGGGAGAAGGTCAACCTTATAATCCAAATGTACATTCTCAAACAAGCAGCGGTTTGCCTTTCAATGCTGCCAATGATCTGTATAGTTCTATAGCAGGGGATGCTTCTTTTAGAGATCCTTCTGTTGTGAACAGTCGTTTAATTGCCAAAGGCTTAACTCCTGTAAATGATTTTGAAAAGATCTATGCAAGAAAATTAAACAGCAGCGAATATTATTTTAATCCGCAAGTAGGTTTTATTTCACTCAATGCGCAATTGCAACCCGATGAAGTTTTGGCAGTAGCTTATCAATATACTTCAAACGGTCGAGTCTATCAAGTGGGTGAGTTTTCGCAAGATGTAACACTCGATTCAACACATGGGGTACAAAAAGTTTTATTCTTGAAATTATTGAAAGCAACTTCTGCAAGAACCAATTTGCCGATATGGAAATTGATGATGAAGAATGTGTATTCCTTGGATATGGCAGGTGTATCAAGAGACGGATTTCAGATGAATGTTTTGTATCAGCAACCAAGTGGCGGATTAAACAGATATTTACCTGAAGCCTCTGCTGCAGCAAATGGTAAAACATTGCTTTCCATTTTAAATTTAGACAGACTGAATAGCAGGAACGATCCGCAACCTGATGGTATATTTGATTATGTGGAAGGCTATACTATTCTTTCTCCACAGGGCAAGATCATCTTTCCCGAACTGGAACCTTTTGGAAAGGATCTCGATACATTGGCATTTGCGGGGCAACCTCAATCCACCAAACAGAAATATGTTTTCTATGCATTGTACGATTCCATCAAAGCCATTGCACAAACGCATGCCAATCTGGACCGTTTTGTCATGCAGGGACAAGCAAAGGGATCGAGCAGTAGTGAAATTTATTTAGGTGCTTATAATATTCCGCAAGGTTCTGTAAAAGTTACAGCAGGTGGACAAATATTAATTGAAGGTGTTGACTTTGCGATCGATTATAATTTAGGAACTGTAAAAGTTTTGAATCAGGCACTCTTGAATTCGGGTGTTGCCATCAATGTATCTTATGAAAACAATGCAGGTTTTGGAATGCAGCAACGTGGATTTTTAGGCATTAGATTAGATTATGCACTCAATAAAAAAATGTCGATCGGCGGTACCATGGAGCGATTGAATGAAAGACCCTATTTCACCAAAATGAGTTACGGTGAAGATCCTATCCGCAATACGATGTATGGTGTTGATTTCAGTTATAAATCAGATTGGCCGGGGCTTACCAGATTATTAGACAAGCTTCCTTATTATTCTACTAAAACTATGTCGGCCATTACGGCTTATGGTGAGGCTGCTTATTTTAAACCGGGTCATCCGCCCCAGATCGGAACAGGAAGTAATGGTGCGATCTATATCGATGACTTTGAAGGATCAACGAGCAATATCGATCTTCGTTTTCCATTGGTATCATGGGCATTGGCATCAACGCCACTGCGTTTTCCGGAAGCAACATTATCGAACAATCTTGACTATGGAAAGAACCGTGCAAAATTAGCATGGTATAATATCGAACCTAATCTGCAGGATAAGAACAGCAGTAATAATCCGCTTCGCGGAAACTTAAAAGAACTGAGCGATCCAAGAGTAAGATTGGTGTACACGAATGAATTATTTCCTGAATTAACTACCAATATCACCAACACACAAACCACCACTTTCGACCTGGCTTATTACCCAACTGAAATGGGTCCGTATAACTATGAAAATAATCCTGCACAGGTTGATGCAAACGGCAAATTGAAAAATCCGCAATCACGTTGGGGTGGTTTGATGCGTGCCATCGATCAAACAGATTTTGAAACCAATAATATTGAAACCGTAGAATTTTGGATTCAGGATCCGTTCATTAAAAACCCGACTAGTACTGGCGGTAAATTATATATGAATCTTGGAAGCGTGAGTGAGGATATCTTAAAGGATGGAAAACACTTTTTTGAGAATGGAATGAGTACACCCAATTCACCTGCTGTAAGCGATACTAGTAATTGGGGCAAAGTACCCATCAATCCTGTACAGATCACCAATTCATTTAGTAATAATGCGGAAGACCGACCTTTTCAGGATGTGGGCCTTGATGGATTAAATGATGATAGTGAACGAATCGTGCAAAGCAATTATCTGAAAGGAATAGCGAATGTATATGGAACAAGTTCGCAAATCTATCTGCATGCTTTCAATGATCCCTCCAATGATAATTATACTTGGTATCGTGATCCAAGTTTTGATGCAGCAGGTACAGGGATCTTAGGTCGATATAAAAATTATAATAATCCGCAGGGTAATTCTAATGTAGCTACCAATAGTTCAAGCGGATCTGCTGCAACAACCTATCCCGATAATGAAGATATCAATCATGATAATACCATGAATGAGACGGAAGAATATTATGAATATGAAGTTGGATTGAAACCGGGAATGACTTCGGCAACCAATAAATATATCAGTGATATCAGATCTGTCTCTGTTACTTATGCTGATGGAACTTCAGGAAAAGAGAACTGGTATTTGTTTCGCATTCCCGTAAAAGATTATGCATCGAAAACGGGACAGATATCCGATTTTAAATCGATCCGTTTTATCCGTTTATATTTATCAGGCTTTCAGGATTCAACAGTATTACGTTTTGCAAAGTTTGATCTGGTACGAAATCAATGGAGGCAATTCACTTATAATTTAGACACCACAGGTTCTTATACACCGATCAATACATCATCCACTAATTTTAATACACTCTCAGTAAATCTTGAAGAAAATAGTAAACGTACTCCTGTAAACTATGTGATACCACCGGGCATTGAACGTGTTCAAACACTCAGTAATAATGGGGTTAATTTATTGCAGAACGAACAATCTTTAAGTCTGCAGGTTCATAGTCTGGCCGATGGAGATGCAAGAGCTGTTTTTAAAACCCTGAATCTTGACATGCGTCAATACGGTAGGCTCTCCATGTTTGCCCATGCCGAAAGTGTAGCAGGGTCAACGCCTGTAAATGATAAAGAATTAAATCTGGTGGTAAGGATCGGTCAGGACTTTTTGAATAACTATTACGAAATAAAGATCCCGTTGAAAGTGACCCCAGCCGGTTATTATACTGCATCGCAAGCAGATATTGTTTGGCCAACTGATAATAACCTCGATTTCAATTTACCCGATCTGATCAGTTTGAAACAAAGAAGAAATGCAAATCCTTCACAATCTATTTCTAACATATACCGGGAATTGATTGGTGGCAGAACTTTTAGCGTTTTAGGCAATCCTAATCTCGGACAGGTAACTAGTATTTTATTGGCCGTTGAAAATGCAAAGGACAATAATGGAGCACCCTTGAATGCAGAAGTATGGATGGATGAATTAAGATTATCTGATATCAATGAACACGGTGCTTATGCAGCGATCGGAAGAGTGGATGTAAAGTTGGCAGACCTGGGCAGATTGTCTGTTTCAGGAAGCATGCATACACAAGGATGGGGAGCATTGGAATCGCATATTGCCGACAGGGCATTGGATAATTTTACACAGTTCAATGCGGTATTGAATATTGATGCAGGAAAATTAGTTCCAAAAAGTGCTAGGCTTTCTATTCCTATTTTAGCAGGTATAGACAGAACTGTAAGCACGCCGCAATATGATCCGTATGATCTGGATATTAAACTAACGGATAAAATAAATGCTGCAAAAAGTAAGGCCCAGCGTGATTCTATTCGCAATGCAGCAATTGATCAAACTACTATCAAGACCATCAACTTTACCAATGTACGTGTTGCGCCCAAAGGAAAGATTCATCTATGGAGTATCAGTAATCTGGATGCCAGTTATTCCTTCACGCAAACAACGCAAAGCAACAGTACCATTTTACAGAATGAAGTAAATAAATGGAGAGCCAATCTGGGTTATACATTTCAGGTGCCATCAAAATTCAATCAACCATTTAAAAAATTGATCAAGAGTAATAGCCCCTGGTATGCATTGATCAGAGATTTTAATTACAACTTCAAACCTTCTTTAATAAGTTTTAGGGCCGACGTGAATCGGCAGTATGCGCAATATGTTCCGCGTATTGTAAATACGGATCTCACTACCGGTAAAGTGCAACATGTGGACACGACTTATGATAAATATTTTACGTTCAACAGGCTGTATAATTTACGATGGGATCCTGCAAGGTCTATTAATGTAGATTTTTCTGCCAATAATAATTCAACAGTAGATGAACCTTATGGTGCATTGAATACAAAGGAAAAGAAAGATACGGTCAGGCGTAATTTTTGGAATGGGGGAAGAAATACTTTATACCAGCAGCATGCCATCATGAGTTATTCTTTGCCATTGAATAAATTCCCTTTGACCGATTGGATGATGGCACGCTACAGTTATGGTACTTCTTATAACTGGATCGGAGCAAGCACATTAGCACTTTCGCTGGGAAATATTTTAGAGAACAGTCAGGAAAATACATTCAGTGGCGATCTTGATTTTACCAGATTATATGCCAAGTCAAGACTGCTGCGGTCTGTACAAAATACATCTTCACAAAAACCAAAACAAAATAGCAATACAGGTAACCCTGTAAATAAAACCGTTGGTAATCCTGTGCCTAATCAAACAAAACAGATTCAACAACAGCCGCAACAAAATGTTTTGGGAACAGTTATCCCAACCCGAGAAGAAGTGATAAAAGATAAGGAAGGGAAAATGCTAACAGGTAAAGCAAAAAGAGAAGCGTTGCATAAATGGCGTAGGCAAAAAAGAGATCTGCGAACAGCAGAACGTTTGCAAAAGCAGGCACAACAACCAGAGATGAACGGACTGGAAAAAACAGGTCTCGGTTTATTAACGATGGTGAAACATGCCAGCCTAAATTATGCTGCAAATTTCAGAAGCAGGGTGCCGGGTTATATGGACAGTACCAAAGCTTTAGGACAGAACTGGAATAGTATGCAACCGGGATTGGATTATGTTTTCGGTAGACAGCCCGATAGCAGTTGGCTCAATCAAAAAGCAGCCAAAGGATTAATTACAAGAGACAGCACTTTCAACAGTTTATATCGTCAGAATTTCGAACAGAAGTTTAGTTTATCAGCACAATTAGAACCTGTTCGTGAATTAAGAATTGATCTGAACATGGAAAAAAGTTTTACCAAAGAATATACAGAACTCTTTAAAGACACCACAAATTCGGGTATTGGACAACAGCATTTGAATCCTTATGCTAGTGGCGGCTTCAGTGTTTCTTATATTGCTTTCAATACATTATTCAAAAAAACAAATCCCGGCGAAATCTCTGAGACATTCAGCAAGTTTGAAGGCAATCGTCAGATCATTTCAAATCGGGTAGCACAACAAAATCCTTATTGGCAACAATCGCCCGGATTTACAGCCGATGGTTTTGCAAAAGGATACGGACGTTATTCTCAGGACGTTTTGATACCTGCATTCCTGGCAGCCTATACCAATAAAAATCCTAACAGTATTCCGTTGATCAAACAAAGCAATGCTAATATCAAATCAAATCCATTCAGTGGTATTCTTCCAAGGCCTAACTGGAGAGTGAATTATACAGGACTGAGTAAGATACCGGCATTGGCAGCGATATTCTCAGCCATTAATATTACGCATGGATATAACGGGATATTAAGTGTGAATAGTTTTGCAAGTGCATTGCTTTATCAAGATCCGCTCCGATATGGTGCGCCGGGTTTCATCGACACCATTAGCGGAAATTATATCCCTTATTTTTTAGTTCCCAATATCACCATTCAGGAACAGTTCTCTCCATTGATCGGTATAGATGTAACTACCATCAGTCATTTGAATCTAAAGTTCGAATACAAGCGATCAAGACAATTGAGTTTGAGTTTGATCGATTATCAGATGAGTGAAACAAACAGTAAAGAGTGGGTGTTTGGTTTTGGTTATCGAAAGAAAGGTGTTAAACTTCCATTCAAGATACCTGGATCGAATGGAAAGCAATTACAGAATGACATGAATTTTAAACTCGATGTTTCCATGCGGGATGATGCAACCAGTAACAGCGGAATAGATCAGGCAGTGGCATATGCAACAGGCGGACAAAAAGTATTGACCATCCAGCCATCGATAGATTATGTGTACAATAACCGTATCAATATCAAACTATTCTTTGATCAGCGGAGAGTTACGCCTTATATTTCAACATCGGCTCCTACTATTGCAACCAGAGCAGGAGTTCAGGTACGAGTTTCATTAGCACCAAAGTAGCTAATAGCTATTAGCTGATAGCTTTTTTATGAAACAAATAAGTATTGGCTTGTGCCGTGGGTGTTACGATCAATTCATTGATGCATACACTGGGCGGTAATGTTGCAACATAATAAATGATGTCGGCAATATCCGCTGCATATAATGGAATGAAACCCTGATACATGGAAGCTGCTTTATTGGCATCGCCTTTAAAACGTACCAAAGAAAATTCTGTTTCTGCTGCACCGGGATGAATGGCAGTTACTTTAATATTTTGTGATAAGAGATCAATGCGCATACTCTGACTAAGCGCGTCTACTGCAAACTTGCTGGCACAATAGCCATTACCATATTGATACACTTCTTTACCTGCTATGGAGCCGATATTGATAATATGCCCCTCCTTTTTTTCGATCAAATAAGGGATAACAGCTTTACTTACATACATCAAACCTTTAACATTGGTATCCAGCATGGTATCCCAATCATCAAGGTTTGCATTTTCAAAACTGTCACGACCCAAAGCAAGTCCAGCATTATTCACGAGAATTTTGATCGCTCTCCATTCTTCAGGAAGTTTAGTTAATGCATCAAATACTTCTTTCCTTTTCTGCACATCAAAAACAAGTGGCAATACTTTGATATTGTATTTGCTTTTTAGTTCATCAGCAAAGTCGAATAATTTTTCTTTTCTTCTTCCTGTGATGATGCAGTTCCATCCGTTAGATGCAAACTTTTCTGCTATTGCTTTTCCAAAGCCTGAAGTGGCGCCTGTAATTAATATGATCATAAAGCAAATGTAGTAGATAGGGAAGTGAATATGAAATTTTGAAGAACGACCGCATTAGAAAAGCGTTCAATACAAGAATAATAGCATCAATAAATAATGGGAAATGATTTTAAGCGAAGCTTATATTTTTTCATTCTTTATCTGATCAGGACAACTGTACCTTTTCTGAAAATTGTATTACCGAGATAATCAATTCCCTCAGTCATATAAACATAAGTACCGCTTTGTTGCTGCGTGCCATTCAAATTGCCATCCCAGCCTTTGTTGAATTCACCTGTACTGAACAGCATTTGTCCCCAGCGATTGTATATGCGGAAATAATTCAAAGTGGCAATACCGATGGGTATGGGTTTAATGATATCATTTCTTCCATCGCCATTAGGCGTAAAAGCATTAGGTACCAGAATATCCGGTTTGCTTTTATAAACATGTACTAAGATATAATCTACTCCGGAACATCCGCTGCTGTTTGTTGCTGTTACTTTATAATAGATCGAATCAATACCTGCTCCTAAAGTGGCAATAGGATTGGCGATAGATGAATTATTTAAACCCGTAGAAGGAAGCCATGCATAAGTTCTAACAGTACTGTCACTCACCAATGCATCCAACTGCAGCGGCTGATCTGCAGCAACAGCAGTATCATGTCCTGCATTTACAATAATGGGAGGGGTCACTATTACATGAAAAGTATCGATCCATAAATTTGGACAATCAGCATTTCTGATAGCAAGCAAATAGATTGTTGATGAGGCCGGGGCAGCTTGTGCTGATACAGTATATGGAGTTGAAGAAATGGTTCTTGAATTAGGATCGTATAATGAATTGTAATTTAACCAGGCATAACTTGTACCAATGGAAACATTTGCATTTAATATTGCTTTGGATCCAAAACAGATAGCAACATCTGCCGGTGCTAAAGCAGCCTGAGGAAATGGGGTATTATAAATATTTACCTGCGCAGTCTTACTGGTGTCGGCAGGACAAACACCACTCTTTGCAATGGCTCTGAATTTAGTAGGAACATTGGTATTATTGATACTATAAAAAGTATCAGTATTGGGCGGATTAAAATCCTTCCAAACAATACTGTCTAATGAAGATTGCCAGTTTACAATACTTCCAATGGATCCCGATAAATTTAAAGTAGCTCCTTTGTTCTGACCCTGGCAGATATTTAATAATGTTGGACTGATCACCCCTCCTTTACTGATCGGATTCACATCAATCAATACACTTGTTGTAGAATCAATACTGCAGGCACTGCCATTTTGCACAAGTGCTTTATAAGTGGTTGTTTGTTTCAGATTCTTAACCAATAGAAAGCTATCTTTATTAACACTGTCTGTCACCCAGTTACTTCCATCTAATGTAGATATCCAGTTCAATACATTTCCTCTGTTGCCGCTTAATATGATCTTACTCGAATTACTATCACTACAAACAATATTGTTACCTGATAATACACCCGGAATAGTTGGTAAAGTGGTGATCACATCCAATGATGCTTTTAGGTCTGCACAACTATTTACTTCGTGAACTGAAATAGTTCCACCACCTGCAGTCGCAGGAATTACTTGTAAAATATTTAAAGAATCCAATATTTTTTTCCAACCGTTTGGTATGGTCCAAGTATATGTTGCATCTGCTAAGGCGGGAACTGAATATGTTATAGTTCCATTTTGACATGCTGCGGTAGGACCACTGATCTCTAAACCGTTACAATCATTTCTAATGGCAAAATATGCATAGGCAAAATGGCCTCCCGGAATACAATTATCTGCTTCAAATGTTAAGGTAACCTGTTGTCCTCTGTAGGGCGAAAGATTAAAAGTAACTTCTGTCCATGATTTTGTCCAAACACGATAGGGGGTTGTTCCATTACCAACAGTATTGGGTGAAGGAACCGGACTTTGAGTAAAACCCTGTCTGTGCGCTGCAGCCTCATCCAATGCATTCCCGGAACCGGAAGTAGGTAAATAATAGGAAGGTGAGGCACAGGCAATGATACCATCCTTTGTTTCCAGTATTGCTCTTGACAAAGGTTGCTGATTGGATGCATGGCTGCCATTTTCCAAAACCATGGCATATGCATAAGTAACGGTATAAGGAGAATCTACACTTCCGGCAGGAACATTGATCACATAGCTGATGCCTCTGATCAATCCCTGGTTACTTCCCGGAGCAACAGTAGTGGATCCTAAAAGAACTGAATTAGTATATTGATAACCGTTGATGGTAGGTATTGTGGAAAATCCGCCAAATGGATCGACACTATTATTATTGGAAACCTGTATACCCTGAACACTATAACCGCTTTCAGGAAATGAAACGGTACCTAAAGTTCCGGTAGGGGCAGCTTTTAATGAATCGAAAGTTTGCGTGGCCCTCGTTCCCGCAGCACTGGTAAATGTACCCGTGAATGCAGACCAATGGGTTAGATCTCCGGTTGAAAAGTTAATATTCAAAGGACAAGGCTGCGTTTGCGAGTATGCTGAAGCGACCAAGATCAGGCAAAAGAACCCTATCCATATTTTCTTCAAACTATCCATTTTTATCTGTAACCTCTGTTTTAGCATTTGCTTCCTCTATTGATCAGCTTTGAATATGTACACTTATTCTATAATAAATTCAAGCAAATAACTGTTCAGTAATTCCGGGGCTTCCCACATGCTCATATGCCCCACATTTTCGATGATATGAATATAGGAACAAAGAGGCAGATGAATTTGCAGGTTCAGATCATTTAACGGTGCTGCAACATCTTCTGTACCAATTACGAATAAAACAGGTAATGGGTTGCCCTTTAAAACATCTATTCTGTCGGGCCTGTTCATCATAGCTGTATAATATTGCCGGCATGCTTCAGTACTGAATTGTTTACTTGCTTCGATTAAAGACTCCAGTTTATCGGGAAATGCTTCCTTGAACTGTAGAGAAAATAAATTAGGGATCGTATTCTTTAGAAAAGCATATGCTCCGTATTGTTCCATCAGGTCAATCCCCCTTTGTCTGTTTCGCTTTTTTTCTTCATTATCAGCAAAAGCGGAGGAATGTATCAGCCCAAATCGGGATAATGATCCCGGATATTTTTCTGCAAATGCCAGCGTGATATATCCGCCCATGCTATGACCCAGCAGGATGCATTTGCTGATCTTTTCTTCCTCTAATAATGCTTTGATACAATCGGCATAATCTTCTATCGAAACAGTTACAGGTTTCAGGATACCGGTTACCGGCATCGGGTGATCTGAAATCAATAACGCTGATTTCCCTGTTCCCGGGAGATCAGGAATAATCAATAAACAAGATTCTTTCAAAAACTCTATTTGCTGATCGAAGATGTGACTGTCTTCTCCAAATCCGTGCAGTAATACAACAGGTTTTCCTTTTCCTTCTGTTCGATAACTGATGCGGGCTTCTTTATAGATAAATGTTTTTTGCATGATAATATTATTAAGGAAAGATTATCACCCTGAGGCTCTCGAAGGGTGAAGGTTTAAAACCCATTTTATCAATCATGTTTCGAGAGCCTCAACATGACAGCAAGCAGCTCTATAAATTTCGTTAATTTTTAGATGATAATTTGCTCTTTCCATATAAGAACAAATTCCATGCTAATAATAAGATGGCGATCAATGAAGCCACTTTAAATAAATAATCACCAAAGCGTACATAAAAAGTTTCGCCGGTCAATACTGGAATATCGTATTTGATAAATGCAGCTTTGTCCCAAGGCTGGGTACTGAGAATATTCCCTTTTTCATTGATCACCGCACTGATACCTGTATTGGCACTGCGAGCCACATAGCGTCTGGTTTCAATGGCACGCAACCTGGCGTATTGCAGGTGTTGCTTATGCCCGGGTGTATTACCCCACCAGCCGTCATTGGTAACGATCGTTAAAATATTGGCACCTCTTTTTACATATTCAGTTACATATTCGCCATAAATACTTTCATAACAAATGATCGGCGCTGCGATGTAGGGATTATTTTTGACATGAAATGCCTTAGCAGCTGAATCTCTTCCATAACCTCCGGTTGTGCCGCCGAAATGCTCAAATAACGGCGACATGAAATTCAAGAATGTAGGTAAGGATTCAACACCCGGAACCAGTTTGCTTTTATTATAAAACTGTAATGACTGATTTGCTTTGATGACCACAGCCGAATTAAATGCATCGTAATACATTCCTTCGGGTGTTTTTCTGGCAGTCAATGTTTCCTTACTGGTTCCGTATGTTTTGAAATCTTCGATGCCCGTTAATAGAGTAATGTTGGGATGCCGATTCACCAGATCGAAAACTGGTTGATACACTGCAGTGTTCTGTGTTTCATTTTGTACAGCACCTGCTGCCAAAGCTGTTTCGGGCCAGAGAACCAATTGGGTAGCCGGATCAATTTCCTTTTCAGTGATTGCAATTAGTTTTTGTATTTGCTGAGGAATAGAAACAGACTCGAATTTTTGATAGGGATCTATATTGGGTTGAATAATAAGTACATTTTTCGAGACCCCTGAGTTTTTATAGTCTATCGTATTGTCGGGAAGAAATAAAGAAAGTACAGCAGATACAATATATGGAAGCGAAATAGCTACAATAAAAACAGCTTTATTAAATAATGATCTTTTTTCTGCTTTAGGTTTACTAATCAAGTCGTGTAATAAAATATTTACGATCAATACCCATAATGTTCCGCCGCTGACACCTGTATATTCATACCATTGTACCCAATCAGGATGAGAAGCAAAAACATTTCCCAGTGTTAACCATGGCCAGGTCAGTTGCCAGTTGAGATGAATATATTCGAACAGCATCCAGAAACTGATCAGTGAAATATAACCGATCTTCTTTCCGAACTTATTTTTAAAAGTAAAATAACCCCACCAGGGAAGGCACATCAACAATGCGTTTGCTGTGATGGCGGCAATACTTCCCACATCGGTACTGTTCCAGATCCACCAGGTAGTGGATGCATTCCAAATGATCAATGTGATGAAAGAATAACCGAAGAATTTATTTCTCTTTTTTGTTGCATCTGCCACAAACAATAAAGGAACAAAGGCAAAGAATATTAAAAAGGTCAATGGCGATACAGGCCATGCAGCAAATAATAAAATGCCCGATAGAATACTGAAACCAATGAGTTGTAATTTTTTCAAAACAGTATCATATTTAGATGCGGAAGTTCGGAAGAATTATTGAACTGAAAGAATAATCAACATGTGAATTGATTGTTGTTGGTTGGCGACATCAGGTGTTAGGAAGACTTATGGAGATTTAGGGAAAGTATAAGACACTGCATGCTTAACTTATACTAAAGCCTTGGATAAGCCTTAGATACTTCTTAGTTCATTGTACTATAGTCCAGGGATAGTCCACGAAATCGTGGACTATCCCTGGACTATCTATGACTTTATTATGAATGAAAGTGGAAGAAAAAGTGTAGTAATACGCATATAAAAAAACTAAACTTGCGAACCTAACACAAGATACATTTTTCTGCATTATGTATAAAATAGTATTCAACTTTTGTTGTTTAAAAAAAGATCCAACAGCACAAGTCTCGATATATGAGAAGCGACGCATTTACAGTTCATTAGAAATACAAAAGCTGATTACATAATAATCAGCTTTCAACTTTATCAACCCATCAACTGATTACTTTCTACTATAATTAGGTGCTTCCTTCGTTACATCCACATCGTGCGCATGGCTTTCTTTCATTCCCGCATTGGTGATCTTTACAAAAGTTGATTCCTGTAATACTTTGATATTCTTTGCACCACAATAACCCATACCTGAACGGAGCCCTCCCACATATTGATAAACGATCTCACTTAGATTTCCTTTATAAGCTACACGGCCTTCAATGCCTTCGGGAACATATTTTTTAATATCATCTTCCACATCCTGAAAATATCTGTCGCCGCTTCCCTGTTGCATGGCACCCAGACTGCCCATGCCACGATAACTTTTGAATTTTCTTCCTTCATAGATAATGGTCTCACCAGGACTTTCTTCCACGCCTGCAAAAACAGAACCCATCATCACCACATTAGCACCTGCTGCTAATGCTTTTACCATATCGCCTGTGTAACGGATCCCGCCATCAGCAATCACAGGAATGCCTTTTGATCTAATGGCATTACTTGCTTCCATGATAGCAGTTAATTGCGGTACCCCTGCACCTGCAACAATTCGGGTGGTACAAATAGAACCCGGACCAATACCCACTTTTACACAATCAGCTCCTGCATCGGCCAATGCTTTAGCACCCGCTGCAGTACCTACATTACCTGCAATGATCTGCAGATCCTTAAAACTTTTTCTTAGACTTTTCAATGCTGCAATCACACCCTTACTATGACCATGTGCACTATCCAGTGTTACCACATCCACACCAACTGTTTGTAAAGCATAAGCCCTGTCGAGCATATCTTTTGTAATACCCAATGCTGCACCTACGATCAATCTTCCCAGTTTATCTTTTCCTGCATTTGGATAGTTCCTGATCTGTAAAATATCACGATAAGTAATTAACCCGATCAGTTTCCCTGCCTTATTTACAACGGGTAATTTTTCGATCTTATAATTACGGAGAATGGTTTCTGCCTTTTTAAGATTGGTGCCTTCGGGTGCAGTGATGAGATTTTCTTTCGTCATCACTTCACTCACTTTTCTTCTTTTATCTGTTTCAAAACGAAGGTCACGATTGGTTAAAATGCCCACTAATTTTTGTGCACCATCAACAATTGGAATACCGCCGATCTTATTTTCTTTCATCAATCTTAATGCATCGCCGATCGTAGCATCGATCAATAAAGTAATGGGGTCGATGATCATTCCGCTTTCACTGCGTTTTACTTTGCGAACCTGCTCTGCCTGTTTTTCAACACTCATATTCTTATGCAGGATACCCATACCGCCTTCACGTGCCAATGCGATCGCAAGGCTTGCTTCTGTCACTGTATCCATCGCTGCAGAAAGCATGGGAACATTGAGAACGATATTTCTGGTAAGATGAGAACGGATGTCTACTTCTCTTGGTAATACCTCGCTGAAAGCAGGCATTAATAAAACATCATCGAAGGTGAGACCTTCGCCGAATAAACGAGAATTTGCAGACTTTTTCTTTGGGGAGATAATTCTTGTTGCCATAGGCAAAGATAATAGAAAAAGGAACAAGAGACAAGAGGCAAGGGACAAGAGTCAAGAGACAAGAGGCAAGGGACAAGAGTCAAGAGACAAGAGGCAAGAGACAAGAGACAAGGGACAAGAGGCAAGAGACAAGAGGCAAGAGGCAAGAGGCAAGAGACAAAAGACAAGAGGCAAGGGACAAAAGACAAGGGACAAGCGTCTATAATAATTTATAGATCTTACCCGGCAGGCCGATAATTACATTGTTTAATTCGAGATTCAGTATGGCTGCTGCCACAGAACTGCTACTGAGTGCCGATCTGATATACAGTTCATCAATATTCATGGATTCTTTTTCCTGTAATAGGCCCACTATTATTTTTTCGTCATCATTTAATTCAATAAATAATTCCCGCTGTTTTTTTGCGGATATTTTTTTCTGCTGCCATCCCATGCTGTTCATGAATTCTTCAGCATTGGTAAATAGAACGGCTTTGTTTTGCTGGATCAATTTTAAACAACCTGCACTTTTACTGTCTGTTATTTTACCGGGTACTGCAAACAGATCTCGATTATAATTGTAAGCCAGTTCTGCCGTGATCATACTACCACCTTTTACTGCAGTTTCAATAACAAGGGTAGCATCACTCATGCCTGCAACGATCCTGTTTCGTTTGGGAAAATTATGTTTATCAGGGCTTGTGTTTTTTCTGAATTCAGTCAACAGACCTCCATTCAATAACATCTCTTTGGCCAGTGTTGTATGTTGTGAAGGATAAATGCTGTCCAATCCGTGAGCCAATACCCCGATCGTTGCAACATTATTTTGCAAAGCGGCTTTATGTGCAATAGCATCGATACCAAATGCAAGTCCGCTCAGGATCACCAAATTTTGTGCCTGCATATCTTCTATGAACTTTTCTGTGATCTGCTTGCCATAATCTGTATTATTTCTGGTTCCTATGATGCTGATGATCTTTGAACTGTTCAGATCTGCGGTACCCCGATAAAATAATAAAGTAGGGCTGTCGTAACAATTCAATAAGCGTTGCGGATAATTCTTATCGGTTATGAATATAGTTTGTATATGATGCTTCTCACAAAATTCGATCTCTTCTTCTGCATCTTTAAAATTGGAAAAGTCTTTTATTTGTTTGGCTCTTATTTCGCCGATGCCTTCCAATAAACCGAGTTCTTTTTTCTTTGCTTTGAAGATAAGTTCTGCAGTACCAAAATGTTCAATGAGTTGTTTTGCCTGAACAACACCAACACCATTAATTAAAGTGAGTGCTACCTGATAGAGAAGGTCATTGTTCATAGGATATAGGTCATAGTTGGATAAACTAATATAAACATTTTATATTAACTATGAACCATGAACTATCCACCCATGACCTGTCCCCTATAACCCAACCACTTCAAACTCTGTTCTTCTGTTCTTTGATCGGCCCTCTTCCGATGCATTGTCTGCCAAAGGCTTCGAAGATCCGTAACCTTTGAAACTCAATCTGTTTGCAGGGATGCCTTTACTGATCAGGTAATCAACAACCGACTTAGCACGGTTTGATGAAAGAATGAGGTTATCAGATTCTTTACCAATATTATCGGTATGTCCGATGATCAAAATTTTCAAAGCAGGATTATCATTCAATACCTGCAGTAGTTTATCCAGTTCTATTAAACTAACCGGAAGCAACTGATAAGAATTTGTCGGGAACTGAATATTCTTAAATGCTGTAATTACATTCAACTCAACCGGTTGTAAAGCGATATCTTTTTGATACGTACTATCCGATTGTTTCTTGCTTAATTCATATAATTCACTGTAAAATAAATATCCTTTTCTATTCACAGTGAATGTGTAATCTTTTCCGGAAGGAAGTGGAATATAATATTTACCCAACTCATCAGTTTGAATGCGCATCAATGCTTTGTTATTGCTGTTATCGATCAGTTCAACGGCACATGGCAAGCCTTTATTTGTTTTTGCATCAAACACTTTTCCTTTTACAAATAAAGTTTTAAACGGACGAATATCTTCTCTTAAAGTAAAAGTATAGAGATCCAATCCGCCACGGGTATCGGCCCTGTCGCTCGCATAATAAGCAGTGAGGCCATTGGATGAAACACAGATACTGCCTTCGTTTTCGATGGTATTGATAGGATAACCCAGGTTTTCAGGTTTACTGAAATCGCCATTCATATCTTTTCTGCAAATGAAAAGATCTGTACCACCATATCCGGGTAAGCCATCAGATGTATAATAGAATGTTTGATTATCCGCATGCATATAAGGTGCGGTTTCATCTCCGATACTATTGATAAATGGACCCATATTAATCGCAGGTCCCCATTTACCACTCGTTAATCGATTACTCATATACAGATCTTTGCCCCCATTACCACCGGGTCTGTTACTGCTGAAATACAATACACGATTATCAGGACTTAAACTAGGTGAGCTATCCCAGTAACCGCTGTTGATATTGGGCCCTAAGTTTTCAGGCTCGCTCCATCCTTGTGGCGTAGCATAAGAAATGTACAGATCAAAATCTCCATAACCTCTGTGAAAGTTTCCTGCAAAGATCATCCAGTCTCCATCAGATGAAACAGTGATGGCTCCTTTAGAAGGTTCGTTATTGATATCACCATTGATCATCTTTGCTTTTGAAAAAATATTATTGCGTAAAGTACTTTCCATAAAATCTTCACGGAAACCTTCACCTCTTCTGGTAAATACCAATAAGCTGTCGTCAATGGTTAATGTTGGATAATATTCTGATCTTTCAGAGTTCACACTATCACCCATATTAACGGGCGCAAAGGCATAATCAGAAACCGGATGTTTCAATTTATAATTAACTGCAAATTCAAAACAGCGTTTACGATACGATGCACTTTTTACACCTCGTTCACTGATATTGGGAATGGATAAAAAAATATTTACTGCATTCAATGCTTCTTCAAATTTGCCAAGACCAGCAAGATTAATAGAGTAGGGAAGATGATAGACATTAAAATAAACACTGTCTTTGTTTTTTACTTTTTCGTAGCACTCAACGGACTTAGCATAATTTTTTAATTCACCATAAGCGCCTGCCAAAGAAAGATAAGCATCCAGATAATTAGAATCGATCGCAATTGATCTCAATAAAAGTGGAAAAGCATCTTTGATCATTCCATCGCTTAATTGCTGAATGGCCTTATCATATACTGCAATGGCTTTTGCATTAATATGATCGGGTTGATAGGTTTGTGCTTTTGCAGAAAGCAAGACAGAACAAAAAGCTATGAGTAAATATTTTTTCATGAAATGATTATATAACCAAGTTCGGGAAAAGATATAAATGTTGGATGTTAAATGTTAGATGCTAGATGAACAGAGATCTGCCCCCATTTAACATCTAGCATTTAACATCTAACATTGTTAAGGAACGTTGATGTATTTATGGATCTGCAAACTCAATTGCCATTGAGGATGCTGTTTGATATAGTCAATGATCAGGGGTGTTATTTCGGCCGCTTTATCCCATTCGGGTTGCAAATATAATTTGCATTTCGGAGAAACTTTTGCAGCATAGGTTTCTGCCCAGTCGAAATCTGATTTATTAAAGACCACCACTTTCAATTCATTGGCAAGAGGTAATATTTCGGGTAGGGGTTGTTTGAATTTTTTTGGTGAAAGACAGATCCAGTCCCATTTACCGCTGAAGGGTGAAGAACCCGATGTTTCAATATTTGTTTCAAAACCTGCGGCTTGTAACTGTGTTGTTAGTTCATTCAGGTCATGCATCAATGGTTCGCCGCCTGTTATTACCGCTAATCGTCGACGGTCGACAGTCGACAGTTGACCTGTAAATGATTGAACCGCATTGACTACAATTTGTTCAACAGTAAATTTAGGATGTGCATCCGCATCCCAACTATCTTTTACATCGCACCAAACACAACCCACATCGCATCCGCCGAGACGAATAAAATAAGCGGCACGGCCTTGATGAGCTCCTTCACCCTGTAAAGTGTAAAAGGATTCCATGACGGGTAATGCTGATGTTAGATGTTGGATGTTAGATGTTGAATGAGACATATATAATGTTGGATGTTAGATGTTGAATGAGACATATATAATGTTGGATGCTAGATGTTAAATGTTAGATGCTGTTATAAAGTATTAGCTATTGTTTTCTTGTGAGGTCTTTACAATTTTGGTAAGGACCTTTATGATTTGTTCAATGTTTGATAAATAAAGTGAGTAATCATATTTTATAATTTTGACGTTTCTTATTTAAAAGTTTAATGTCATGCTGAGGCACTCGAAGCATGAAGGATAAATGATAAGCTCTTTTTAAAATTCACCTTTCGAGTGCCTCAAGGTGACAGCTCGTTTTAAATGTTGACTGTCATGCATTCAAATTTATTCTATAGACAGGGTGACAATCAACTAGAAAAGGTTTTTCATTTAACATCCAACATCTATCATCTAAGATCTATCATGATACGCCTGCAATGTATTCTTCAATAACCCAGCAATGGTCATTAAACCAACACCACCGGGAACAGGTGTGATGGCAGATGCTTTTGCTGCCACTTCATCATAAGCCACATCACCTTTTATACGAAAACCTTTTTTTGCCGTGGCGTCTTCCACTCGGGTGATACCAACATCAATAATTATGGCACCGGCTTTTACCATATCAGCTTTTACAAATTCGGGTTTTCCCAAAGCTGCCACTATGATATCGCCCTGTAAACAAATTTCTTTTAGGTTGGCTGTATGCGAATGACAGATCGTAACTGTACAATTTCCAAATTTGCTGTTACTGCTTAATAAGATACTCATCGGTCTGCCAACAATATTACTTCTGCCAATTACAACTGCATGTTTCCCTTTTGTTTCAATTTTGTAATATTCAAGCAAGAGCATGATTCCAAAAGGTGTTGCGCTAATGAAAGTTGGTAAACCTTGTACCAACTTACCTACGTTAACAGGATGAAATCCATCCACATCTTTTGCGGGATCGATGGCTTCGATCACTTTCTGTTCATTGATCTGTTTGGGTAAAGGAAGCTGTACCAGGATGCCATCGATGCCGGCATCATTATTCAATGCTTCTATTTGTAAGAGCAATACATTTTCGTCAATTTCACTCTCTAACCTGATCAACGTGGAAGTAAATCCTATCTCCGCACAATTTTTCACTTTGCTGGCCACATAGGTTTCGCTGGCCCCATTATTGCCCACAATGATCACGGCAAGATGAGGAGCCCTTTTACCTGCTTCCATTAAATCGGCAACCTGCTGCTTCAGTGAATCTTTTACTGATTGCGATGCTATTTTTCCGTCTAAAACTATCATGGCTGCAAATGTAATCTCATCTTTTGAATAGCCCTAATAGTTGATTAGCCCTTAGCCTTTCTGCCTGCTTTCTTCGTAATTCCTTCGTAATCTCCTGCTGTCTTCTTGCTGTTTTATTGCAGGCCACTCGAAGAACTCCCGAAGAAACCAGCCAAAAGATATGAAGCTGATAATAAGAAGACAGGAATAGCCCCTTTCATGACTTTAAACAAGAACAGTTCAAGGTCTATGAATTGGTATGGTGATCTGCTGTTTTAAAGAAAAGTACAGTTTACGACAGGATTTCTAACATAAAAAATTCCGGAAAAAAATCAAAATGTAATAGGAATAAGTAAGATTAAACCAGGTGCTTCTTAATAAAGCTCAGGTCTTAGCGCAGTTTTTCACTTTTTCTGATTGTAATAAGGCATAATTCTGCTATTATCAAGTTGAAATAGCTATATATATTATAATTAAAATACAATATGTATAACATGATAAAATTCATAAAAATGTGTGATGAAAGTCATGTTTCTCAGTAATAGCTTCAGGTTAATTTAGCGTTATCTTTTTTTAACAAATTCTTATAACTATCAGCATGATCAGGAATGCGCATACAAACATTCTAAATAGCTATTATATCAGACGATAGGAGATAGAGATAAAAAGGTCCACGGCCGTTATTTGACGGCTTTTTTACAACGATTGCTACCATAATTTTCAAATAAGTCTAATACAAAATAAATGCTCATGAGAAAAATTCTTTCCCTAGTAGGATTTGCAATGCTATTCACGCTTTTTGCAACTGCTCAAGTTCATCCGGTCACCGGAAAAGTTACAGACGATAAAGGACAACCGGTACCCTTTGCCAGTGTTATTGTAAAAGGTTCCAATCTGGCATCATCGGCTGATGCAAATGGTGCTTTTACTATTAATGCATCTGCAGCAGATATTTTACTTATCTCTTCTGTAGGTTATACGAGTAAACAAATTAAAGTAGGAACTCAAACCAACTTAAAGATCTCATTAGATATCTCAGAAGTTACTATTGCTGATGTTGTGGTTACAACTGTTATGGGTGTTAAAAGGCAGTCGAAAGAATTAGGTTATGCTGCCACTACCATCACCAATAAAGAGCTTACCCAGGCAAAATCTGTAAATATTCAGCAATCCTTAAATGGTAAAATTTCGGGCTTGAATATATCAACAGTGAATAGTGGGGTTTTCGAAAACTCTAAGATCAATATCAGAGGTATCAGATCTCTTACCGGAAACAATAACCCTATGTTAGTGGTGGATGGAGCGCCTACACCTTTGGGTTATCTTTCCAGCATTCCTCCTGATGATGTGCAAGACTTAACAATTTTGAAAAGTGCGGCTTCAGCAGCCATCTATGGACCTGATGCGGTAAATGGAGTAATTGTCATTACCACTAAAAGAGGTGGCAAAACGCCAACAGTTACTTTAAATTCATCAGTTCAGGCAACAAAAGTTTCTTTCTTTCCGAAATTTCAACATCAGTTTGGTGGTTGGGGTGGAGAAGGAGCTCCTTATGTTGATCAATATGGTAACCCTTTAAATGTTCCTTATGAAAACCAGTTATATGGTCCTGCTTTTGATGGTACAACAAAACAAATAGGTCGTGTTTTGGAAGATGGAACATTTCAAAGTGGTCCTTATTCTAATCTGCATCAAAAAGACAAAATTAATTTCTGGAATTCAGGTTTAACTTTTCAAAACTCTGTTTCAGTAGCCGGAGAAGATTTTTATATGTCTGTTGAAGATGCTAATATCAAAGGATTGATTCCGGATGATAAAAACAGAAGAACCAGTTTTAGATTTAATGGTGGGAAAAAATACGGAAAATTTGCTGTTAATTATGGCTTGAACTATGTGTTGTCTAATTATGATGTAGTGAATGAAGCCGGATTAGCAAGCAGATTTGCTTCTGCTTATAATGGCGGTATTTTTTTCCTGGTAATGCAGATCCCTGATAATGTTCCTTTATTGGATTATAAGGATTGGCAGAACAATAAATTTGCTCAATATTCTAATTACTTCAATGATTTTGCAGTTAACCCTTATTGGGCAATTGGTAATATTCGCCAGAAAGGAAGAGAAGACGATCTGCTTGGAAATATTGATGCCAGTTATCAGATACTTCCATGGTTAAAAGCTACAGCAAGACTTAGTACAAGTTTAGCATTTAAAAATTTCAAGAATGCAACCGCTCCTGTAGTAGTAAGCGATTGGGCAATTAAGAATCGTAGTAGTACAGATTTCCAAAACTTACCTGGAAACGTGTTTGACGATGAGTCAACTTCTTCAAGAGTTAATTTCGACTATTATTTGAGTGGTGATCATAAAATAAATAAGGATCTGGTAGTTAAATATTTAGTGGGTGGAAGTGTTCGAGAAAATAAAGCAAAAGAAGTTGGCGTAGGTGGAAACAATCTGGTAGTACCTTATTTGTACAATGTATCTGTTCGTAGTGGAGATGCAAATGTACCTGCTGGGAATAACTATGATCAAATGACGAGATTAGAGTCTGCTTATGGAACAGTAGGTTTTAGTTACAAAGGATGGGCTAGTGCAGAATTTACGGGAAGAAATGATTGGGATAGCAGATTATTGAAACAGAACAGATCTTTTTTCTATCCTGCTGTTAATGCTGCTGTTATTCTTACAGATGCATTTCCTTCTCTGAAAAGTAATACACTGTTATCGTATGCGAAAATAAGAGGTGCGATATCAAAATCAGGAAATGTTAACCTTGGTGCTTATGCATTACAGGCAACTTATTCTCAACCCGGTGGTTTTCCATACGGAAACACAGCCGGTTACACTGCTAACCAAACAATACCAAATCCTAACTTAAAACCTGAGTTTGTAAATACAAAAGAGATAGGTGTTGAATTAAGTTTCTTTAAAAACAGAATTAATTTCGAAGCAACTTATTTCAATCAAAATAATACCGATCAGATCTTAAATGTATCTCAATCTTTTACCACCGGTTATTCAACCGGTTTAGCTAATGCTGCCAGCTTTACTAACAGTGGTGTAGAAATGGATCTTAACTTAACACCATTAGTGAAGATCGGAAAAGGAAGAATAAATTTTAAAGTAAATGCTACCTATAACGATAATAAGGTTACAAATACCTTAGGTAATATTCCTGTAGTGATAGGAGGTAATTCAGGCTTTACTCAAATTGCCAGTAATAGTCCTACTATTAACAATATTGCTCAAGTTGGCGGACCTGCATTTCAATTTCAATTATCAGATTATAACAGAGATTCTATAAAAGGAAGCCCTACTTACGGTAAGGTAATTGTTGATAGAAATTCCGGGCTACCTTCTCAAAATCCCAATTTAATTACAATGGGAAGATCCTTACCACTTTGGGTAGTAGGGTTAACACCTTCCTATGCAGTAGGCGATTTCTCTATTTCAATGACCTGGGAATATAAAGGTGGTCATGAGTTTTATTCAGGAATAGGAAGTGACGCAGATTTTTCCGGCGTTTCTGCAAGAAGTGCAGAATATGGACGCAGAAGATTTGTTTTTCCTAATTCAGTATACGCAGATGCAAGCGGAAAACTAGTAGCTAATAATAACGTACAAGTAGCTTCAGGTAATGCTGATTTTTGGACAAGTGGTCCATCGAATACAGCGATCGCTACCAATTATTTTAGCAGCGCAGCAGCATGGAGATTAAGAGAATTAAATATTTCTTATAATCTTCCTCAAAAATGGTTTGGGAAATGGAAATATATTAAAAAGTTTACAGTTAGTGCAGTAGGTAAAAACCTATTGTTAATTGTTCCAAAGTCGAATCAATGGGGTGATCCGGAATTTAATTATTCAGCTACCGGTAACACATTTGGTTTAGCCAGTTCTTTTCAATCACCTGCTTCAAGATTATTCGGTGGTTCAATAACTGTACAATTTTAAATAATATTAAATTATGCATATCATGAAATATATAAAAAATAAACTTATTCAAATAATGTCGCTGTTAGTTGCAGCTGCGTTATTCACTACCGGCTGTAATAAAGGCTTCCTGGATGTGAATGCTGATCCTAACCGTGTTACCGGTGATAATATTACACCTGAACTTATCTTTCCGCAAGCAGCAAATGCAGTAGGTTCCAGACAGGCAGGCGGTGTTTTCATTCATCATTGGGTAGGCTACTTCAGTAACCCGGGTGATTATGCTCCAAGTAAAGATGAGATCACTTATAACTTTAATACAAGTTTTGGGGATGGTTATTTTACAGGTGGCTATGATGTACTTTTCGATCTGTATCAGGTAAAAGTAAAAGCACTTGCAAAGGGTGATACTGTATTAAGTGCAGCGTCTATGATCTTGGCTGCAAGGATCTGGCAAGACTTGACAGATGTGTTTGGTGATATTCCATATTCTCAGGCTTTTAACAATGACCAATATCTTCAACCTGTATATGACAAGTCCACTGATATTTATGCGTCTTTACAAAAAAGTTTAGATACCGCTATTCTTTATATGGGTAAAACTGCCAAGAGCACTTTTGCAACAGTTGATGATGTTAACAGCGGCAACAAAACCAAATGGATAAAATTTGCAAACACACTTAAACTAAGATTATTAATACGGCAATCTCAGGTTTCAGGTTTTTCTGCTACTGCCGAAGCTGCTAAAATTGTAGCGAATGGTGGTGTATTGCATACCGGAGAAACAGTTAGTGTTAATCCGGGTTATTCAAACGATGCGAATAAGCAATCTCCTTTCTATGGAAACTATGGATTATCTCCTACAGGATCTGATGCCAGTGCAACATTCAGAGCGAATGCTTATATCGTTAATATATTAAAAGCAAATAATGATGGACGTCTGGCTTATTTCTTCTTAAATCCAAGCGGTGGTGGTTCTTCACCGGCCGGTGCTATTTATGGATTGGCTGCACCTGCATCAAATCCTATAGGAACAGCACTGTCTAAACCAGGTTCTGGCTTAGCAGGAAGTGCAGCTCAAAGACAATGGATCTTTACTTCTTTTGAAAGTATGTTCCTGGAAGCAGAAGCAATTGCCAGAGGTTGGTTGCCAGGCACTGCACAAACAGCTTATCAAAATGCGGTAACTGAATCATTTTTATGGTTAGGAGTTCCTAATGCTGCTGCTGCCGCTACAGCTTATTACACAACAGCAACAAGTGCCATGTGGGCAAATGCCGGAACAACAGCTGCAAGTCAGGCAAAGTTTATCTCTTATCAAAAATATATCAGTAATACCGGTGTGAATCCTTTGGAATCATGGTGCGATATACGCCGTTTGAATATGCTGACAGATATGAGTTATATATCAGCCGATCCTTCTAAGATTTCATCTGTTTTACCTTCCAGATTATTATATCCGCAAAGTGAATACACAACAAACAGTGCGAATGTTAATGCATTAGGTGTTATCAATCAATTCTCTTCAAAATTATTCTGGCAACCTTAATATAAAACAGTAAAAAAATAATTATGAAAATCAATCTATTTAAAATAACAATTGCATCCACCTGCATGTGTTTGGTTGCGTTAACGGGTTGTTTGAAAGATGCCAACTACAATGATGGAACAACACAAGCAGTACGTACATCAACAACACAAAATGCGGTAGAGATCTCTTTAACAGTAACCTCTAATATCAATTTTCAGTTTTTATCAGTAAATACTTCAGCAACTGATACAACTGTCAATTTAATACCGGTTACATTGGCCAGTGCTTCTCCTGCAGCACAAGACATACATGTTGTATTAAAATTGGACGCGAATGTTTTAGCAAACTACAATGCAGCATCCGGCACCAGCTATGTTTTGCCGCCAACCAATATTTATACAATTATAAATGCAGGGAATGTAGTAACCATTCCAGCGGGTTCTAATACGGGATATCTGCAAATGAAATTCACTCCTAATAATTATCTGGCAGGTGGTTTAGCTTTTGCATATTCAATTGCCAGCGCTGATGGCAGCTATAATGTGAGCAGTAATCTAAGTACAGGTATTGTAGCCATTGGTATCAAGAATAAATACGATGGAAATTACAGCCTTAGAATTAAAACAGTAGGATGGGGAGCTTATGGTATTTCTGACAATCAAACAGGAGATTGGCCTGCAGGCAGTGATGGCAGAAGTATTATCGGTTTGGTAACTTCAGGCGCAACTACCAATACATTTGCTGATGCTTACAGAGGAGATAATTTGCAACCAGCATTTACAACAGGCAATGCCGGTGCAACAGCTTTTGGTGCTACCACGCCTCAATTCACTTTTGACTTAGCAACCAATAATTTGGTATCTGTTACGAATACTACTCCCGATGACGGAAGAGGTAGATTTTTGTTGCTGAATCCATCTGTTACAAACAGCCGTTATGATCCAGCCACTAAAACAATTTATGCAGCGTATCTTATGAAACAAGTTGGAAGAGCGGATCAATTAATTTATGACACATTGAAGTACATCGGTCCAAGATAATTTTTTAACAATAAAATTTTTACAATGTTTATATTAAACTGGTTTAAGAATAGGTTGTTTAGTTTGTTTCTTTTCGGAACATTGGTTTCTGCTTTTATTCTTTCTTGTGGAAAGAGCGATTCAACAAGCGCACCTCTTGCACAGGTAACTTATGTTCAATTCATTCCCGCATCTGGATACTTCAGCAGCGCTTATTTATTGAAGAGCACTACCGGTCCTTTGGTAATTCCGGTTGGACTTTCAACGATAAGCACTGTTGACAGAACAATTAATGTGACCTATAGTTCCAGAACCGCTGTTGCAGGAAATCAATTTACGGCACCTGCTACTGTTACAGTTAAGGCGGGAGCCTTGGTTGACTCACTTCGTTTTCAGGGAAATTTTTCTGCTTATGCCGCCGGTGGAACTGATACTGTAAAAGTTAAGCTATCAGGAGCCGGTTATTCAGTTAACAATGGTTCGGATTCTTTCTTTGTGATCATTCAACAACCCATTTGTCCTGTAGTAGCTGCTAATCTAACCGGTAATTATACGCAATCAACAGATTATTATAATGGGACGATCAGCGCAAAACCCAAATATACAGCGTCGATTTCAAATTGGGTATCCGTTTCATCTGTATCTGCTACCATTACATTAAAAAATATAGGAGCTACTCCGGATAATGGATGGGGTTATGCAACAGCAAATGGAGGTTTTAAATCAAGTGATCCAGTTAATACACCGGGTTTAACTGCAACGCTGGATTGGACCGATCCTGCTAATCCTACTATTACAATTCCACTTCAAAATTATTTTAATGATGGTTCAGGCATGTCAACTATAAAAGCAACCGGTACTTTCTCTTCATGTAAGAGTACTTTTAATATTAATTGTACCGTTAAATATGCCGGGGACGGTAACAATTATAATCATACATCTGTCTTAAATAGATAAGAGGAGCATATTTAATTATAAGACTTAAAACGAGAAGCCGTTTGATAATACTATCAAACGGTTTTTTTATGCAGTGGCCTTAAACAATTTCATATCATGGGCCTCTTCTTATTTAAAATTAAATGCTCCCAAAGGGTTATTCTGCATTATTTATGATTAATGGTATCACGGCAATATACCGTTCATGGAGGAACCTCTACATTATTCTCCATTTACTTAGAGGGCCTTTATAGATAAATTAGGCCAAATACTCATTTTATTTGTATACAAAGAAAAAAATAAGTGCATATGTAAAATAATTGTTCATATGCAAGTTAAATAGCACAAATGCAAGAATTATCTCAAAAAAAAAATTAGGTGAAGCATGAAAATTTGACCTTCTAAGAGCTGATTATGATGTATCGGACTCATAACATTGTTTTTCTAGTAATTATTTTCAATAATATTTTTTAACGTATCTGATTGAATATCAATAAAAAGAAGCTGATTTTTGTCATAAAAATTGGGTTTTTATTAAAAATTGTGCAGCGATAGGGATAATAAGTATGTCATATTGTTTTCCATTGGTACCTAATTAACATTTTTTTGTCTAATATTTAACTTTTTGTTGTTATTCTCTTATTTTCGCAATTCAAAAAAGTTTAAAACACACGCACATGAGAAAAATTCTTTCACTTTTAACAGTGCTGTTGCTTGTTATTGCATCAGCGATTGCACAGGTCCGCTCAGTTACCGGTAAGGTTACAGACGCGAGTGGAAATGTGGTACCTTATGTTACTGTTACCGTTAAAGGAACTAAAAACACGGTTGCAGCTAATGATCAGGGTATTTTTACCATCAAGGCTAAAACAGGAGATGTTTTGGCAATTTCCGGTATTGGCTTACAAAACCAGGAAGTAAAAGTTACTAATGAGCCGATGCTCAGTATTTCTGCTACAAGGGTTGTAAACAACCTTTCTGAAGTAGTTGTAACAACTGCCTTGGGTATTCAGAAACAATCTAAAGAATTAGGTTATTCAGCAACAACTGTTCAAGCTAAAGATCTGGTGGTTGCAAAACCAGTAAGTGTTATCAACGGTTTGACCGGTAAAGTTGCCGGCCTTCAGGTGAACACTACCAATAATGGTGTATTTGCACCAACACGTGTTACTTTACGCGGAAACAGATCACTGACCGGTAATAACCAACCATTGGTTGTTGTGGACGGTGCGATCTTCTATAATGATATCAGTACTTTAAATCCGGACGATATCAACGATATCAACGTATTGAAAGGTGCGAGTGCATCTGCGATCTACGGATCTGATGCCTCTAATGGTGTATTGATCATCACTACTAAAAAAGGAACAAGAGGTAAAGCAAACGTTACTTTCTCTTCTACTGTTCAATTGGAAACATTGTCATACCAAATGGCTTTGCAAAACCAATTCGGTAGTAATGGTGGTGAAGCTTTCGTAAATGACTTTACTGATCTTTCTACTTATATCCCTTACGAAAACCAGAGTTACGGACCAAGATTCAATGGTAAAATGGTTCCGTTGGGAAGACCTGTTTCAGATGGTACCGTATTAATGGTTCCTTATTCTGCACAGCCTGATGAAAAGAAGAAATTCTTTAATACAGGTATCACTACTCAAAACAATTTATCTTACCAGGGCGGTGATGATAACAGCAGATTCTTTATGAGTTTGCAGGATATCGTTACTAAAGCGATCATGCCGGGCGATCAGGGAAGACGTGATGTATTCCGTGTAGGTGGTTCTAAGACCTATGGCATTTTCTCTGCGAGCTATAGTGCAGCATACACTTATAAACATACTGATGTAACTAACACCGGTACAGTTTATGAAAATGTAATGAATACACCTGCTCAGGTTCCTTTAACAAGTTTGAAGGACTGGAGAAATAATAAATTCGCAGATATCAATGGTTATTATAATGACTATTTCGATAATCCTTATTGGGATATCGATAATATGCGTAATAAAACAACCGATAATACTTTTACCGGTAATGTACAGTTCAATTTAAAACCCGTTAAGTGGTTAAACCTGTCTTACCGTTTAAGTGCAAGCAATTGGACCAGCAAATATGAGTATACGCAGAATCCTAAAATATATTCTGCTTATGCCAGGACCAATTCTACTGTATTATATTCAAATCCAGCCGGAACAGCAATTGATACTGTACAGGAATCTCCAAAATATGTTGCTTCATCAGCAGGTGCCAACGGTATCGCTGCAGCTTATACTTCTTCTGAATACAATAACTTCTTATTGTCATCAGATTTCGTAGCAAGTGTTGATAAGAACCTGAATAACGATTTCAATTTAAAAGCGAGTTTAGGTACCAGTTACCTGGATAACACCATCAGTGGTATCTATGTTTCTGCACCTGCATTGGTTGTTCCCGTTTTCAATATCACCAATATCTCAGGTATACCAAGTGTAGGATCTACAGGAAATAACTATTCTAAAGAAGCCAGAAAATTGGGTGTATTTGGTGAAGCTACTGTAGGCTATAAGAACTATGCTTTCCTGCATGGTTCATACAGAGGTGATATCGATTCAAGATTATCTAAAGACAACCGCTTCATTCCTTATTGGGATATTGATGCGTCTTTTGTGTTGAGCGATATGTTCCCTACAATCGTAAACAATAAATTCTTAAGCTTTGCCAAATTAAGAGCTGCTTATTCTGTTACAGGTAATGCTTCTCCTTTGGGCGGTGGTTCTCAATATATTGCCGGTGGTGCTTATGGAATTTATCCAACCTATAATGTGGCCGGTGGTTTCCCTTACGGAAGTACTGGTGGTTATGCCATCAATACTACCATTGCCAATCCTAATATCAAACCTGAAAAAGTTGCAGAAAATGAAGTGGGTATAGAATTAGGATTCCTTAAGAACAGATTCTATTTCACAGGAGTTTATTTCCAGAGTGAATTAACTGATGGTATCGTAACTGCTAATACAGCATCTTCTACCGGCTTCTACAATGCGTTGATCAATGCAGCGCATACCAAGAACACAGGTCTTGAATTTGAATTAAAAGCAAATGTGCTGAGAAGCAAATCAGTGAACTGGAATATTACCATGAACTATACACATATCAAGAGCAATGTGGTTTCTATCAATGGCGGTGTTAAATCACTGGGCCTTGGTGGTGGTAATGGTAATGCATTTGCAGTGGTGGGAAATCCTTTCCCTGTTATCGAAACCCGCGATTGGGTGAGAGATGCTGCAGGTTCAGTTATTGTGGATGGTGTTACGGGTAACCCAACCCGTGCTGCTAATTTATCTGTATTTGGTGGTGCAACGCCTACCGATATCGTTGGTTTAACAACCAGCCTTACCTGGAAGAGCTTTGTATTTACTGTAACAGGTGATTATCGCGGTGGGTATAAAATATTTAATGCTATTGGTCAGTATAGTGATTTTACAGGTATCAGTCAAACATCGGCTTCTCAAAACCGTCAGCGTTTTGTATTCCCTAATTCTGTAACAGTATCCGGTGGTAAATCAACCCCTAATACAACCCTTACTACAGATGACGGTAATTTCAATTTCTGGCCCGGTTTATACCGTAGTGTAGGTGGTAACTATGTTACTAGTGCATCTGCTTTGAAACTGAGAGAAGTAGCTATTGGATACGAAATTCCTAGATCGGCTTTATCATGGGCAAAAGTTGTTCAGAGAGCAACATTTACAGTATCCGGTCGTAATCTTTTGATGTTCAGACCAAAGAGCAATTTATGGACTGATCCTGAATTTAGTGAAGATACAGGAAACGGTGTGGGCAGGAATTCTGAAAATCAGGCTCCTCCATCCAGAATATTCAGTGCAACTTTATCTGTAACATTCTAACTAAATTAAAAACGCATTTTTATGTTAAAGAAAATAAGATCAACATTTTTAATTTCAACCTCAGCCCTGCTCTTGGTAGCAGCGGGTTGTAAAAAAGGCACGTTCGATATTAACGCGAACAATCCCAATCAGCCATCCACTGTTTCGCCTAATTTGATATTGTCAGGAGCTTTAAAATCTGCTGCTGACCTATCAGTAGGAAATCCCGGTGGCGGATCACAATCAGGAAATGACCTGTTCAATTTGTATATGGGTTACTGGGCAGTGAGCGGAGATTATATTCCAAGCTCTGCTTTGCTGACCTATAATTTAACAAGTGATTTCGGATCTTCTATCTGGGATAATTCTTATCCTACTTTGGAAAACCTGTTGCAGATCGATAAGTATTATGCTGCAACACCAGTTGCTGGCGCCAACTACCTGGGGATCTCAAAGATCATGAAGGTTTTTCTGTACCAGAGATTAGTGGACATTTATAATAATGTGCCTTATAGCGCTGCATTGAATGGTGGAGCAAATAATTTCCCATCCTATGATAATGGTAGTGTTATTTATCCTAGTCTGGTGAATCAACTGGATTCTGCAGTTGCGATCATTAAAGCAGCTACAGCAGGCGCTGATAATCCCGGTGCTACTTATGATGTATTGTATGGTGGCAACATGACCAAATGGGTAACATTTGCCAATACACTGAAATTGAAAATTTTGATGAACCTTACACAATCATCAGGCGGTCCAGCTTATATTCAATCTAAGTTGACAGGTTTAACTACTGCCAGCTTTATTGGAACTGGTGCTGATGCAACCATTAACCCCGGTTATAATAATGGTGCAGGAAACCAACAGAATCCATTATGGCAGGATATTGGCTATACTACCACTTTAAGTGATGCAGGTAATAAGCCTTATTTCAGAGCATGTTCTTATGCCGTGAATTTCTATAAGAATACGAACGATCCTAGAATTTCATTGATCTACACTGTTAACAGCAATGGCGTAGTTCAGGGTCGTGCTTTTGGAAGTACCTTAGGTGGGACAGAGCATAATACCACTATCTCCGGTATTGGTGGTAACCCTACCGGTGCAACACAAACTTCAGGTTTGCTGAAATCAGCTTCTCAGGGTGCTGTAATTCTTTCTTCTACTGAAAGTTTGTTCTTACAGACTGAAGCGGTACAGAGAGGTTATTTAACAGGAACTGCTGCAGCTTTATATCAATCTGCCGTATCTGAATCATTCCGTTTATTGGGTGTTCCAAGTTATGCAGCAGCAGCTACCACCTATACTGCACAGCCCGGTGATAATACTAATTTTATTGCTTCTTCTAATCCTATCAAAACCATCATCTTACAAAAATGGGCGGCTTTGAATACCATGGATCCATTAGAATCATGGAATGACTGGAGAAGGTTAGGTATCCCATCAGATTTGCCAATTTCAGTATATCCGGGTACAACTGCAGCACATGTGCCTTACAGATTATTGTATCCTACGTCTGAATACAATTACAATACTGATAATGTAAATGCACAGGGATCTATCAATGCAATTACATCTAAAATTTTCTGGATGCCTTAACTTTTAAAAGTAAAATAAATTAATTATGAAAAAATTATTAACCATACTCTTAGGTGTCCTCGCTGTTGGGTTTACCGGCTGCTTAAAGGATACGTCCATTAATACCAATGGGCTGAATACGCAGACTTCTATGGCGGAGATCCCGTATTCGGGAATAGAATATTTTTCAGCCGCTACTGTCCTTACAGCAGGTGTAACAACCAATATCATAGTTCCGGTTACCATCAATTTAACTATAATCCCAACCAAGGATATTACGGTTACTTTGGCTGTGAGTGATGCTGCACGTACTGCTTATAATACGGCTAATTCTTCAGGGCCTCAATACTTGGCCATTCCTGATTCCTGTTATTCTTTTCCGTCAAAAACGGTTGTTATAAAGGCAGGTACACAACAGGCTACTGTGAATGCTACTTTTTATCCTACCAAAGTTGATCCTACCAAGAACTATATGGCTGCGATAGCCATTACTGATGGCGGAGGAAATACTATCAGCGGTAATTTCGGTATTTATTATCTGCACACCATTGGTAATCCTTTGGCAGGAAATTACTCTGATCTTTACAACAGATGGCAAAACGGTACGGGTAGTGGTGCTCCCGGAACTGTAGGAACTTATTCACTTACCGGATTACCTGATGATCCTACCACTGTTGAATTTCAAAGTGGTTACGGAACACAAAATGGTCTTAATATACGTTATGTATTAACTTTTACAAATACCGGCGGAACATTGAGCAATTTTGCAGTGCATATAAATCCGGATGATGTTACAAACAGCATTACTGGTGCTATTGGCGCATTATCCTTTACTGATGCCAGTATCATCCTGGCAGATGGTGTTCACAAACACTTTAAGTTTACTTATAATCTCGTAAACAGTGCAGGAGCCGGAAGATTTTTTACTGATGAATATACCGGTCAATAAATAGATTTATATAAAAAAAGCTGCCTGATTTCAGGCAGCTTTTTTTATGTGCTGACCCTTCCATATATCAGTTTCGGTGCTCTCGATAAAATGTAATTATTTTGCATTCCTAATTATCAGATTCTTTCAAATAGTGTTATGAAAAGGAAATTATTTATATTATTAGCAGGGATATTATTTTTTGGATACGGGTTTACACAAACGGGTTCCGTTAATCAAATGAATCGCAGCATTAGCGGTTTGGTAAAAACAAAAGAGGGCAAGCCTGTCTCATTTGCTTCCATCATTCTAAAAGCAGACAATACAGTTAAAAACAGCATTGCCGATTCTTTGGGTTTCTTTAAACTGATGGTTCAGTCGGGCAATTCAATTACTATCAGAGCAGTTGGATATAAAGATGCAATGGTGAAGATCGACAAACAAGACAGTTTATTGATCGTGCTAAATACTGATGTAAATAAGCTGAAAGATGTGAGTGTTGCTGCATCATCGGCACCTGCATTGGCAACAGGGCAAACTTCTATTGCCGATCAACAGATCATTGCCAGTACACTCAATGATTTTAAAACAGGAGAAAACTTCTCAACCGGTAATTCCTATACGGAACACGCAGGTCTTAATTCAAGTCTCGACAATACACATAATATGGTGTTGGGACCTACCAGTAATATTTATATGGGTTCAGCTATTCCTGTTTTTTCCCATAAAGAAGATACCAAGGGCAGCCGTTATTTATACGACAAGTGGGTGAGAGGCTCTGTGGTCACAGCTCAAAATGTATTGTTCAATTATGATAAGTATTTGTTCAATTATGATAAGGTAGCAAAAAACCTCATGGCCATTCTGGCACAGGATAAATCTGTGATGATAGAACTGGATAGGCAAAATATTAAATCATTTAGTTTAATGGAAGACAATTCTAGCATTGATTTTGAAAAAGTGCCATTGATCAGTTCGCAGAATTTCCAGATCGCATTGGTAAAAGCAGGAGGCAAGTATGCTTTATATAAATCCATCACCACAAAATTCACAAAGGCCAATTATGTAAGCAATGGCTTGACTGAGCGCGGAAATAATTTTGATGAGTATGTGGATGAGGCGATCTATTTTGTAGTAGCACCCAACAATATCCTGCGCAGGGTTGAATTGAAAAAGAAATCGGTCAAGACTGTTTTCTTTGAAGATGCGGCCAAAGTTGACAAATACTTTTCGGAACATAAATATGATGACATCAATGAGATCTTTTTGCAGGACCTGGTCTATTATCTCAACGAAAAATAAAACGCAGCAATACCTGAAATAGTTGGATATTTATTTACAAATCATTTTATGGCCGAACAACAACAACCCAATCAACTGAACATCGAAATATCCGAAGAAGTTGCAGAAGGCACTTATGCTAACTTAGCCATCATTACACATAGCCATGCAGAGTTTGTAATTGATTTTGTGAATGTGATGCCCGGCACTCCCAAGAGCAAAGTAAAGAGCAGGATCATTTTTACACCCATGCACGCCAAACGCTTCATGAAAGCCATGATCGATAATATTGAAAAATATGAAGCAGTGAATGGCAGTATTCAGGACCTGGAACAAATTGAGATACCTATGAATTTCGGGGGGCCTACGGCGCAAGCTTGATTAGTCGGGAGTCGATAGTCGGGAGTCAGGAGTCAGGAAAGAGTCTGGAGTCAAGAAGGAAGAGTCGGGAGTCTTGAGTTAGGAGTCTGGAAACGCGAGTTATAAGAATTTATCGGGGTTGTTGATCATGTACCAGATCAGTTTGCTAACTTCCGTGTTTAAAGAACTAAGTTTTTCATATTAGTAAGTTGGAAAATGTCACCCTGAGGTTCTCGAAGGGTGATTAACGAAATCTTCCACACTAAATCATGCTTCGAGTGCCTCAGCATGACACACGTAAATTAATTTCCTTCTTCTATACGCTTCTACAATATTGGTACAAACAGATCTTGATGATCTTCTGATTTGATCAGTCAAAGAAAATTTTTCTTCGTTAGGAAATAGCTTTGTAATGATAAATATATCCATCGCTAATTCATATGCCTTCTTAAATGCAAGCAGTTCTTTATAATGTCCCATATATATAATTTAATGCGTTCCCGACTCCCGACTTACGACTAAGAACTCCCGACTCCTAAAGAATTCCTTCGTCTGCAAAACTGAAATAACCTTCATCACTTACAATGATGTGATCGGTAATAATGATATCGAAATATTTAGCGGCTTCTTTTATTTTGTATGTGAGTTCTTCATCCTGTCTACTGGGTTTTAAATTGCCGCTGGGATGATTGTGCGAAAGGATGATCGCTGTGGCATTGTGTTCCAGTGCTTTCTTTAAAATGATCCGCGGGTCGGCAACAGTGCCGGTAATACCTCCTTCGCTGATGATCTCATGATGCAGGATCTTATTAGCACGGTTTAAAAATACCACTGCAAATACTTCCTGTTTTTTATACTGCAATTGTGCGCGTAAATATTCGGCAATATCACTACTGCTGAAGATGCTGGTCTTTTTCTTTATGGCACTGTCTCTTCGGATCCCTAATTCCAAAGCCGCTGAGATTGTGATAGACTTTGCAGCACCCAGACCCTTGATCTTGAACTGCAGATAATCCTGCACCGAAAGCTTACCGAGTTTTTGAAGATCGTTATCAACTGACGTCAATAATTCTTTGGCAAGATCTACTGCAGTCTTATCTTTTGTGCCGTTATTGATGAGAATGGCGAGTAGTTCGGAATTGCTTAAAGATGCTGCACCTTTTAAGATGAGTTTTTCTCTGGGTCGATCATCTTCGGCCCAATCCTTAATTGATAATTTATCCATGAATTTATTTTTATATACAGCTATTCATGGAGGAGAATATGCAAAGAAAAACGCTTGTGATTACAAGGTTTAAAAATTAATACAAAGCAATTTACAATTTCTTCATCGAATCTTTATCTTCGCTGCAATTCGTAATGCTATGAACCCATCAGTAAAAATCTTCTCAGGAATCGGTTCGCAGAAGCTTGCCGAAAAAATATCTCAGCGTTTCGGGGCACCCTTAGGAAAAATAAATATTCAGCGTTTCAGTGATGGGGAATTTCAGCCCATATTTCTGGAGAGTATTCGCGGCGATTATGTTTTTTTGGTACAAAGCACTTATGCGCCTACCGATAATCTGATGGAGCTTTTATTGATGATCGATGCTGCAAAACGTGCCAGCGCCTATAAGATCATCGTTGTTATCCCTTATTATGGCTATGCCCGGCAGGATAGAAAGGATAAACCCCGTGTGGCCATCGGAAGTAAATTAGTGGCTACTTTGCTGCAGGCGGCAGGTGCTAATAGGGTGATTACCATGGATTTACATGCTCCTCAAATACAAGCTTTCTTCGAGATACCGGTAGATCATCTGGATAGTTCCGCAATTTTTATCCCTTACATTGAGCAACTTAAATTGCCAAACCTTACCTTTGCCGCCCCCGACGTAGGAAGTACGAACAGGGTGAGAGAGATCAGCAGCTTTTTTAATGCGGAAATGGTGATCTGTGACAAGCATAGAAAGAGAGCCAATGAGATAGCCAGTATGGTGGTGATAGGTGAAGTGAAAGATAGAGACATTGTGTTGATAGATGATATTTGTGATACGGGCGGAACATTGGCGAAGGCAGCACAACTGCTGATGGATAAAGGAGCAAGAAGTGTAAGAGCATTGTGTACACATCCGGTTTTAAGTGGGGATGCTTACGAGAACATCGAAAACAGTGTGTTGGAAGAGTTGGTGGTTTGTGATACGATCCCTTTAAAAAAGGAAACAAAAAAAATAAAAGTTCTTTCAGTAGCCGACCTTTTTGCAATAGCGATCAGAAATGCGTATGAGAATAAGAGTATAACCAGTCTCTTTATTCATTCGCAGTTAAGAGGAAGAGATAAGCAAATTTGAGGATGAATGCTAAATGTTAGATATTGAATGTTGGATGATAGATGGGAATCATGAGTAGTACGGACTTTCCGTCTTTCCGACTTCTGACTTACGGACTTTTGTACAACATAGTTCTTTCAAATAAAACAATCATAATAAAATGAAAACAATTACAATCGAAGGACAACTGAGGACCGAATACGGCAAAAAAGCCACCCGTCAGCTTCGCTCTCAGGAATCAGTGCCAGGTGTAATTTACGGAGGCGAAAAAGAGATCAATTTCTCAGCTCCTGCAAAGGCTTTCAGGCCCCTGGTTTACACAGCAGAATTTCAGTTAACAGAAGTAAAAGTGGATGGCAAAACTTACAATTGCATCTTGAAGGATCTTCAATTTGATAAAGTAAGTGATGAATTAATTCACGTAGATCTTTTGGAATTGGTAGGCGACAAAAAAGTGGTTGCTACCTTACCTATTAAATTTACAGGTGTTGCTGTAGGTGTAAAAGAAGGTGGTAAACTGATCACTAAAATGAAAGCTTTAAACGTAAAGACTTTACCAAAGTATTTAAAAGAATTCATTGAAGTGGATATTACCAATCTGGAACTAAACGGAAACATTCGTGTAGAAGATGTGAAGGATGAACATCTTGAGATCATGAATTCACCACGTATTCCTATTGCATCAGTTGTATTGACCAGACAATTGAAACAGGAAGAAAATGCTGCACCAACTGCCGCTGCTGCACCTGCTGCTGCTGCTGCACCTGCTGCAAAAGCTGCTGCTCCTGCTAAAGACAGCAAGAAAAAATAATCAACGTTTTTTCAATAATAAAAATCCTTCAACGTTTGTTGAAGGATTTTTTATTTGAACAATGCAAGCGCTATTTCAATATTTTTACAATCATGAATAAGTTTCTGATCATAGGTCTGGGTAATGTGGGAACAGAGTATCACCGCACACGCCATAATATAGGCTTTGATGTGGTGGATGCATTTGTATTAAAGCATGGAGGTATGTTTCAATTGGGAAGATTGGCTTATGTGGCAGAAGTAAAATGGAAAGGGAAAATATTCATCTGTATCAAGCCTACTACTTTTATGAACCTGAGCGGAAAGGCATTCAAATATTGGATGGACAAAGAAAAGCTGGCTTTAGAAAATACATTGACCATTGTGGATGAAGTGGCATTACCGCTCTCCAAATTGAGGCTTCGCCCTTCCGGCAGTGCCGGTGGTCATAATGGATTGAAAGATATTCAGCTTACTTTAGGAACGGATCTGTATCCAAAACTTCGTTTTGGTGCGGGTAACAATTTCCCCAAAGGCATGCAGGTAGAATTTGTATTGGGTCGTTGGTGGCCCGAAGAGCAGGCCATTGTTCAGCAGAAAATAGAGAAATGCACCGAAGTCATTGAATCATTTGCGGTTATGGGTATCGAAAAAGCAATGAATTCAATAAATAATTTATCCTTCACATAATAAAACAAGCTATTATACAGTTATAGTTAGTGGAAATATAATTCAAGTAACCATTACAAACTAATCCCGGGCTATTCTTAGCCCTCCAAGTTGCAGGTTGCTTAATTACTATTTAATGCTATTACTATGAAAATATTCTGCGTGGGTCGAAATTATAGCGATCATGCAAAGGAATTAGGCAATGCTGTTCCCGAAGAACCTGTAATATTCATGAAGCCCAAAAGTGCTTTATTACAGAGTCATGCTCCATTCTATTACCCTGAATTCTCCAACGAACTTCATTATGAAGTAGAACTGGTTTTGCATATATGCAAGAACGGGAAATATATACCCGAACGTCAGGCTAACAAATACTACAATAAACTTACCGTAGGGATCGATTTTACTGCCAGAGATATTCAAACTGAATTAAAGAAGAAAGGATTGCCCTGGGAAAAGGCGAAAGCATGGGATAATTCTGCTGTAGTAGGTAAATGGATCGATATCACGCCTGATTTATTAAAGAAGCCTCACCATTTTACACTGCTCAATAATGAGGCGAAAGTGCAGGATGGCAACAGTAAGGACATGATCTTTTCATTCGATCATATCGTATCACATATTTCAAATTATTTCTCACTCAACATTGGAGACCTTGTATTTACAGGAACACCTGCAGGAGTAGGTGAATGTGTTGTAGGTGATAAGTTGGAAGGATATTTAGAAAAGGACAAAATGTTTGAAGTGGAAATTAAATAAAGAAGAAAAACCGGGTATATAAAATGTTGAACCGAGATACATTGATAACTGCATACAAGCTGATGGTTTCGGCCAAAGCTATGAGCGACACATACGAAGCAAACCGTCAGGTTTGTAAGTATGTGCATTCAACATCTCGCGGTCATGAAGCCATACAGATCGCAACAGGTTTACAGTTGCAGTCATGCGATTGGGTAAGTCCTTATTATCGTGATGACAGTATGATGATCGCTTCAGGATTCACTCCTTATGAATTAATGCTGCAATTGCTTGCGAAAAAAGACGATCCTTTTTCTGCAGGGCGTTCTTATTATTGTCATCCCAGTAACCGTACTGCAGGTAAGCCGGGTATCATTCATCAAAGCAGTGCAACAGGCATGCAAGCTATACCCACAACGGGTTTGGCGCAAGGTATTCAATACCTTGAACAACACAATTTAGAGATCTTAAAGAAAGGCGAGAACGGAGAAAACCCTGTTGTTGTTTGTTCAATGGGAGATGGTGCTATCACAGAAGGAGAAGTGAGTGAAGCATTACAATTTGCAGTGTTGAAACAATTACCGATCATTTATCTGATTCAGGATAATCAATGGAGCATTAGTGCAAGTGCAGATGAGATCCGTGCGATGAATGCATATGACTATGCAGAAGGATTTAAAGGATTGAAACGCATGCAGTGTGATGGCAGTGATTTTATGCGCAGTTTCGAAACGATGAGCTTGGCGATCGACTATGCAAGAAATGAACGCAAGCCTGTTTTGGTACATGCAAAAGTTCCTTTATTAGGTCACCATACCAGTGGAGTAAGAAAAGAATTTTATCGCAGCAGGGAAGACCTGTTGAAGCATGGATTATATGATCCGCTTCCAAAACTTCGATTACTCTTAACAGGAGTTGGTTTCAATGAACATGAAATAAATGAGATAGAAAATATTGCGCAGCGTGAAGTGACGGATGCGTTTGAAAGAGCAAATGCTGCTGCCGAACCAGATATAAAATCAGTAGAGGATAATGTTTTTGTACCAACCAGTGTGCGGGATGAAAGAGGACAACGTTCACCTAAGAGCGGTGAAAAAATAATGATGGTGGATGCTGCATTGCATGCCATTGAAGAGATCATGGAAGATCATCCCGAAGCAGTATTATACGGGCAGGATGTGGGTAGAAGACTGGGTGGTGTATTCAGAGAAACGGCAACCTTAGCAGAAAGATTTGGCGATAAAAGAGTATTCAATACAGCGATACAGGAAGCTTATATCGTGGGTTCAACTGTTGGGATGAGTGCATTGGGATTGAAGCCCATAGTTGAAGTGCAATTTGGCGATTATATTTATCCCGCATTCAATCAACTGGTATCAGAAATATCCAAATCAAGTTATCTTACCAATGGTAAGTTTCCTGTGCAGATGGTATTGCGTGTTCCGGTAGGAGCTTATGGTGGTGGTGGTCCTTATCACAGTAGCAGCATTGAAAGCACATTATTAAGTATCAAAGGGATCAAGATAGCTTATCCTTCCAATGCAGCAGACATGAAGGGTATCATGAAAGCCGCATTCCATGACCCAAACCCTGTGGTCATTTTAGAACATAAAGGATTATACTGGAGTAAAGTGGGCGGAACGGAAGATGCAAAATCGATTGAGCCTTCTAAAGATTATATTTTTCCTTTAGGAAAGGGAATGATATCACTGCAGGCAGATGTAAATAAAGTAAAACGCGGCGAAACGGTTTGTATCATCACTTACGGAATGGGAGTTCATTGGGCCAAAAATGCGGCACAAAAATATCCGGGCCAAGTAGAAGTGGTTGATCTGCGTACTTTATATCCGCTGGATGAAACATTGATCTTTGAATCGGTTACCAAACACGGTAAAGTGATCGTATTAAGCGAAGAACAACAGAATAATTCATTTGCAGAAGCCTTATCGCTTCGTATATCCAATCATTGCTACCATTTTCTCGACGCTAAAGTTGAAGTGGTAGGTGCGTTGAATTTGCCTGCTGTGCCTATCAATATGGCATTGGAAGCAGCTATGCTGCCCACGGTTGAAAAAGTAAAAGACCGTATTGGAAAACTTTTAGCATACTAACAATCATCCTTTTGGTTATTCCTTTATATTTGCACCCCAAATTGGCGGGGTAGCTCAGGTGGTTAGAGCGTTGGATTCATAACCCAAAGGTCTCGGGTTCAACTCCCGATCCCGCTACAGAAAGGGAATTATCATCAAAAAAATGATAATTCCTTTTTTTATTTCCTGCATTATCACTTGAAAATGAGGTAATTATCTTGAAGTAGTTGTTCATGTTGGTGGTTAGA